>NZ_JAMPKB010000031.1:0-69910 GCF_039961925.1 Trichocoleus sp. DQ-U1
TTTTCAGGACGTTATCGCAATCGCAGGCAGAGATTTGGTTTGCGCTTAAACCTAATTGCTGGCTTGCTGAACTACGAACTGGCACATGCCTCCTGATTCATGCAGGAGGTCTAATGATGAAATTTCAACTTAAATGGGCGTCCAGCGGTGGTTTGAGAATCTCCGAGTGGGATTAGCCCATTAGTCGATGCCGCGATCGCATCACCAGCTACTTCCTAATACATCCGATTCTTCATATAGCCGTTTCTTCGGGAATTCCGAAGATTTTAAGGAATCGGATGATATGCTCTTGACTGTCTGAGTGCTAAGTTGAGCTTTGGGGCACGAAGCAGAGACATATTTAGGTAAACCAAGGATGGAAATTTTGAAAAAATTACGTGTAGCAGTGATTATTTTGGTAATGATAGGTGGTTTCTTGCTTAATCCTGCTAACACGGGACTAACAAATACAATAGCTTCTGATAACGCGATTTATCAGGAACGGAGCAACCACAGCTCAGAAGGCATTGGCAAGTTTTACATGGGTCGAGAAATTGCTAAAGTGATGGGACATGAGGGAGCATTTTGGCTGGAACGACCGAGTCGAGAAGCTGAAGAGCGACCTTCTAAAGTGGTGAATGCCCTTGACTTGAAACCTACTGATATTGTGGCAGATATCGGAGCCGGGACGGGATACATGAGCTTTCGCATTGCTCCCCTCGCGTCACAAGGGAAGGTGCTGGCGGTGGATGTTCAGCCGGAGATGCTCGACATCATTAATTTTATGAAAAAGGAGAAAAATATTACGAATGTTGAGCCGATTTTAGCCACAATTAACAACCCCAATCTGCCGATAGCAAGTATTGATTTGGCGTTAATGGTGGATGCATATCACGAATTTGAGTATCCCAGAGAAGTGATGGAAGCACTTGTGAAGGCGCTTAAACCAGGTGGACGTGTAGTTTTAGTTGAGTATCGCGGTGAAAATCCGTTTATTCTGATCAAAGCGCTGCACAAAATGACTCAAAAGCAAGTGCGTAAAGAAATGGCAGCAGTGGGTTTGCAATGGTTGGAAACAAAAAGCTTTTTACCTCAGCAGCATTTGATAGTATTTCAAGAGCTGGAGGGATAAGATAATTTTGGGCTGCTGCTATATTTGAGCGCCCCAACCCCCCTTTTTAAGGGAAGCTAAGACCAATATTTTTCATTTCTAAACTAAAAAAACTTGATAAAAATCAGAATCTGTAAATAAAAAAGTATTTTTTTATTTAGAGGTTACCCAATATTGCCAAAGTCTTAAGAATTTTAGCCCCCCTTCTCAAGGGGGGTTGGGGGATCGAGCTAGGAAGTTGCAAGCTTACGATTTTCTACCAAACTTTGTTTTTAAGTCGTTCAGTGTCGGTGATTTTTGCTGCGTGCGATCGCTTGTTTTTTTCACACTACTTCCGCCACTCGCTTCGCCTGCTGATTTCATCGACAAACTAATGCGTTTCAACTGCTCGTTGACTTCTAGAACTCGCACTTTCACAACTTGTCCGACTTTGACAATTTGTTTTGGATCGTCTACAAATCGGTCAGAGAGTTGCGAAATATGCACCAAACCATCTTGGTGAACGCCAATATCGACAAACGCGCCAAAGTTAGCAACATTCGTCACAATCCCTTCCAGTTCCATGCCAATTTGGAGATCCTTGATTTCTTTGACTCCTTCCTTAAAAGTGGCATACTTAAACTCGGCGCGGGGATCTCTTCCCGGTTTTTCCAGTTCGCTGATAATATCGCGCAGCGTCGGTTCGCCGACGGTATCAGTGACGTATTTCTTCAAGTTGGTTGACTTAAGTTTTTCTGCAACTTGCGTAATTTGCTCCAATGGCACATTTAAATCTTTAGCGATCGCTTGTACAACCCCATAACTCTCAGGATGCACGGCTGTATTATCTAAAGGATTTTCGCCAGCGCGAATCCGCAAGAAACCAGCCGCCTGTTCAAAAGCTTTTGGCCCTAATTTTGGTACTTTCAGAAGTTCCCGGCGGTTTTTGAATGCACCTTGTTTGTTGCGATAGGTAATGATATTTTTGGCAACCGTTGGTGTCATCCCGGAAACAAAGGTCAAAAGTTCTTTCGAGGCAGTGTTTAAATCCACACCGACATAGTTCACGCAACTTTCTACCGTGTCATCTAGCTTCGTTTTCAGTAATTTTTGATCGACATCGTGTTGGTACTGTCCGACGCCAATAGATTTGGGGTCAATCTTGACGAGTTCGGCTAAGGGATCTTGCAAGCGACGACCGATGCTGATGGCACCACGAACGGTAATATCAAGATCGGGAAATTCTGCGATCGCTACATCACTCGCAGAATAAATCGATGCTCCCGACTCATTCACCATTACTTTAATTGGTTTGCGATCCATCGTCTTGAGAATTTCTGCAACGAACTCATCCGTCTCCCGTCCGGCAGTGCCATTACCGATGGCTATCAGTTGAATATTGTACTTTTCAATCAATTTCTTGATAGTGCTGGCAGCCTTCAATCGCTGCTCGGCTGCTTGATGGGGAAAGACAGCCTGGTATTCTAAAAATTGCCCCGTCTCATCAAGAACGGCAACTTTGCACCCAGTCCGAAATCCCGGATCGATTGCCAGCGTTGGCTTCAATCCCGCTGGACTCGACAGCAGCAACTCCCGCAAATTACTTTCAAATGTCTTAATCGACTCGACATCTGCATAAGCTTTTCTATCAGCACGCACTTCGCTAATCAGGGAAGCTTTCATCAAACGGTTGAAGGCATCTTTGAGCATTCCCCGATAAAAGTCTCTCACCGCTGGGACTTTCGTTTGGATTTCCTGCGACTCCAAATAGGACAGGACAACTTCTTCATCGAAGGAAAGTTCTAGGTTCAACACTTCCTCCGTCTCGCCTCGCAGCAGCGCCAGCAAGTTGTGCGGCGCAATATTTTTCACCGAAGCCTGAAAATTTCGGTACATCTCAAATTTGGTGGAACCTTCGGGATGATCGTTTTTGATGCGCGAGACGAATACCCCTTCGTTCATCAAATAGTCGCGTAGATGCGATCGCACCTCAGCTTTTTCAGACACCGCCTCCGCCAGAATGTCAGAAGCACCTTTAAGCGCTTCCTCCACCGTCTTCACTCCCTTTTCTTCAGAAATATACTTTGCCGCCTCTGACTCCAGAGATGTAGGCTGAGCAGTGCGATTGTTCAGCGACTTGATGAACTCTGCCAGGGGTTCCAGTCCTTTTTCCCTAGCGATGGTGGCACGTGTCCGTCGCTTCGTTTTGTAGGGTAGGTAAAGATCCTCTAGTTCGGTTTTTTGCACAGAGGATTCGATTTTAGCTTTCAGCTCATCGGTGAGTTTACCTTGGGATGCGATCGCTTCCAGAATCGCCGCCTTGCGCTCTTCTAGCTCCGTCAGGTAGGTAAATCGCTCCGACAGGTTGCGAAGCTGGATTTCGTCCATTGTGCCAGTACGCTCTTTCCGATAACGAGCAATAAAGGGAATCGTTGACCCCTCGGCGAAAAGTTCCAGCGCACTTTGCACCTGAGAAGGTTTGAGGGAAAGCTCTTGTGCCAGTAGTTGAGGAATGTTCAGCATCGGATGTGTTCAGCAGTTACGAATCAGACACTTCTGTGATGATCATCCTAAAACACCCATCCACGAATTATTTTTATCGCTTCCACATTGACAGAAAACTAATTGTGTGTAAAGGCACCCTTACTGCCAAGGAATATCAATGAGGTATAGCCGTTCTCAGTTGGATGCAGTACATTTTTGACCTCTCTCCAAACCTCTGTCCTAGGAGGAGAGAGGCTTTGATTTAAGTCTTACTCCCCTTTCCCACTAGGGAAGGAGCTGGGGGTTAGGTTTGTATTGGACTCAACTGCTTGCCCGCTATATTCTCACATGGGAGCTATCTGTCCATACTGTCACCCAATCGGGTGAACCACTTGGAGGAAGATAATAACCTTTAGGCAAAGTAACTCTAATAAATAGAGTTGGCGATTTTTGAGCGGTAAAATTACGTCATCTGACGCCGATAAAAATTACTTTTCATCTTAAGAATATGTTGCTAAATGATACTCTGCACCAATTACCCAAAGTTGAACTTCATCTTCATCTGGAGGGAGCAATTCCCCTCACAGCCCTTTGGCAACTTATAGAAAAGTATAATGCCGTTTCTTCGGTTGGTTCATTCTCCCAGATGGAGCAAAAATTTCAATACAAAGATTTTCAACATTTTATTGACACCTGGGTTTGGAAGAACAATTTTTTACGAGAATACGAAGATTTTACATTGATTGCCAGTAAAGTTGCTGAGGATTTAGCTTCTCAAAATGTTATTTATGTGGAAGCTTTTTATTCTCCAGGCGATTTTATTAGGCATGGACTGGAACCCCAGAAACTCACAGAAGCAATTCGCAAAGGTTTGGATGTTCATGCCGATAAAATTACAGTGAATTTAGTAGCCGACCTGATTCGAGATTTCGGACCGGAACAGGGAATGACTTGGGTAAAACAGATTCACGAGGTAAAAAATCTTGGAGTCTTGGGAATTGGCATCGGTGGCTCGGAACAAACATTTCCTCCCGAACCCTACGAAGCGGTTTACGAGCAAGCGAGAAACTTGGGATTTAAAACTTCTGCCCACGCGGGTGAAGCAGCAGGTTCTGAGAGTATCTGGGGAGCCATTCGCAGCTTAAAAGTGGATCGTATTGGGCATGGTGTACGTGCGATAGACGATCCAGAATTAGTATCCTTTTTGAAGTCAGAGCAAATCCCAATAGAGATGTGTCCTATCTCTAATCTGAGAACAGGAGTCGTTGCTGACATCTCACTCCACCCGATTAAAAAATTATACGAGGAAGGACTGCTGATAACGGTTAATACTGACGATCCAAAAATGTTTAATTCGAGTTTAGCTTACGAATATAAAATGTTGGTTGAAAAATTAGGATTTTCTTTGGATGATATTGTAAATTTGATTAAAAATGCCATCAAATCTTCTTGGTGTGATGACACAGAAAAAATGGAGTTACTTGGAAAAATTGAAACGGCACTGCCCTTAATCAATTCCTCATCTATTAAAATTTCTACAATTAATAAAAGTCAAGCCTCAATCTACCCTTTTTATTAGAAAAAAAGAAGCGATCGCTTCTTTTTTTCAGAGAGCGATCGCTTCTAATTAAAATTTGTTCTGACGACCAAAATTTGTCCAGTTGCAAAAGCAACACTTCAAGTATTTGTTCCTAAACTTCACCTTCCTCGAAGTTTGGTTTATCAAATATTCCCTTCAGTTTCTACTGGCACTAAAATGTACTTTACCTGCTTATCAGGCCCCTTGACAATCTGAGGTTCAGATGGAGTGGCATCCTCAGATGCACCTTTCAATGCTTCTCCCGCACCTCTGACATTCTCGTTAACATTATCCGCTGCGTCCTTGAGTACATCTACTGTACCTTTCACAGTCTCGTTAACATTCTCCGCTGTACCCTTAACTGTGCTAAGAGTATCTTTTACGGTGTAATTAACATCCTGGGTGACGCCCTTAACTTTGTCCCCTACATCGATTACTGTGTCGTTAACGCTGACAGCTACGTTCTTTACACCATCACCTACGCTTCTTACAGTTTGGTTAACACCGTCAGCGGCATTTTTGACTGCATTTCCTGCATTTCTTACAGTCTGGTTTACCCGATCAACGGCACCCTTATTCGCCATAGCCCCAGCTATCGCACCCACCGTAGCACCAATGAATGCTCCAATCGCTATTTTAGTCAAGGCATTATTCATGCCTGTGTCTGCCGGAGGAGTATCATATTCGTGTGGAATTTGCTCAACAAATATTTCATCTTCACCCAAAACTTTGTCATTATCAATCATAAAAATCGTCTCCTTTCTACTTAAATAGATACTGATGATAGCCGCCTGCTTAAATGGGAAAAAAGCGATATTCTCTTAACCTAGGCAAATGCGGAATATCCTTTGCTAACGCTTAGTTCAAACCCAACTAATTACAATTTTATTCTAATTTGCAAGGGTTGTTTTTCAGGGACAATTGATAAAGGTTAGGAGTCATGAATTATGAGTTATCAATTTCCAACTCTTAACTCCTAACTCCTAACCCTTCTATCAATCATTCGCAGTCATCAAGACTTGCTTCTAAATGTCAGCAGTATCTTCATAACGTTGGAAACCAGAACCTTCCCCTTCTTGGAGATAGGTTGCATTAGGATCTAGTGAGGTTTCAGTCTCTGAAAACCTATTTCGATTAACCACATCTTCCTCATCTGGGCCGGAAATATATGCTGTCTGCATATCCATGTCCCTTTCCATGCCGATGTTCGCAGTTGTCGTGACCTGCGGCGTACTGATCACCGGATGCTCTTTAGCTACCTTGACGTTCTGCTCGTAAGATGGCTTGATATCCTCAGCGGCATCCTGAACTGCGTCCAATCCACTGATTGCAGATTGCTTGGCATCCTCAGTTTTATCCTGTAGCTGGTCTGCGGCACCTGCTACAACTTGCTTAGCATTTGAAGCTGTACCCTTTACTGCGTCCAATGTACCTACTACAGCCTGGCTAACACCTTCAGCAGTATCTTGTAATGTGCCTACTACAGCGTAGTTAACGCCTTCAGCTACACTCTTAACCGCTTCGCCAACACCTTTGGCTGTCTGACCAACACCGCCAGCTACAGTCTTTGCTGCTTCGCCAACACCTTTTGCAGTCTGGTTAACACCGCCAGCAATAGTCTTTGTCGCATCGCCAACACCTTTGGCAGCGTGCTTCACACCCTCAGATGTTCTCCTACCAGCTACCAGACCGGCTAGTGTCCCTAAGGTAGCACCGATGAGTCCTCCCATCAGCGCTCTAGATAAGGCTGGATTCATGCTGCTAGATTGTTGTCCAGCATTCATACTACCGGATTGTTGCCGAGCATTGATGTCGGTGGGTTGTTGCCGAGCATTGATGTCGGTGGGTTGTTGCCGAGCATTGATGTCGGTGGGTTGTTGCCGAGCATTGATGTCAGTGGATTGTTGCCGAGCAACAGATTGAGATGTAATCGTAGGGCTGTTTTCTGCTCTTGCTATTCCACTAGGTTGAGTTGTGCTTTCTGTACGAATATAAGGTTGAGCTGTCTCGCTAGAGCCAGCATTTTCGTCACGTCTCTCGAAATTTGGCGTATTATTAGTCATCATTGTCTCTTTTGCCCCCAAGCATCTAAATATCGTTTTGCTGTAGCTCGTTATCTATTGCAACTCTAACGAGCCTCAAGAAGGATTTAACTGAGCTAAAGGCAGACATGACTCAACACCTATTGCATCTGTAGTTGTAGATATGGAATCCCAATCATCGTATATGGCTATACCTTGCTGGGTATTTAAGGATGTCTCCCTTGAGGTCGGTGTAAGTCTATACGTGCGATCGCTAAATTAGCAGTAGCAGTGACTTCAGATCGTTAAGCCGTTTTGGTAGGCAGGAGACGGGGCATTATGACACAGAGCAATCAGCCTTTTGATCGGCATGACGAAAATACTGACCGGATTCCGGCACAGTCCAGCGTTCCTCCAGCAGACACTAGCGGAGATGGCGGTGATGCTGCGTCAGATGCAGCCAACGAAGAAACTGAGACAACTACTGAAGAGTCCGGTGTTCAGCCAACAGGCACCCGCAGGCGTGTGGCGAATGCTGCTTTAGCTGGAGCAACCTTTGGTGCTGTAGTCAGTGCAGCTGCTGCGGCGTTTACTGGTAAAAGTGTAGGTGAGGGTATTAAAGCGATTGTTGAAGGTGCTGCGGATTTAGTAATAAAAGGTGCTGCTGCGGGTGTTCACCCTACGATTGAAGGTGCAATCGACAGCCTTAAAGGGGCTGCTACGGGTGTCCACCCTACGATTGAAGACCCTTGGGATACGCATAAAGGTCCTGTGGCTGTTCAACCTACTATTCCTATTGAATATGGCAGCGACACGCTTCAAAGTCCTGCTGCGATTGTTCAACCTCCGATTGAAGATGCCAGGGACACACTTCAAAGTCCCGCTGCGATTGTTCAACCTCCGATTGAAGATGCCAGGGACACGCTTCAAAGTCCTGCTGAGCCAGTTAAAACCCCTGTATCTCCCGTTGATGCTATCCCCCAATTAAATCCGCCCCCTGCCGCTAGTGCAACTGCCGCTAGTGCAACTGCCACTGGTGCAACGGGTAGTGTTGCGAATGATGTAATGAACAGCTCTGCTTTAGTGCAACTGTTGTTGAATCAGGTAGGTAGTGAACTAGCAATGAGTTTCTACGAGCAACTACCAGCAATTGTCCTGGCTGAAATTCAACGGTTAAGCACCAACCCCACTCCGGAAGAGCAGCAGCGAATCAGAGACAGCTGGACAAAAGCTTTAGAACCCATCGCTATTGCGATTATCCAATCGGGACAATTATTCAAATCCAATGCTTTGTATCCAACAAATAATTATCCAACAAACAATGGGTATCAGAAGTATACTCATTCAAATGGAGACAAATTGAATTAATAAATTTATCAATTTGAGGATTTTTGAGACAAATATTGGTAGTAAAATTTTACTATCAATCAAAATTTAAGTTGGAATGCGGCAAAGAAACCCAACTCGATTAAGCATTGGTTGGGTTTCTTGGTTGTTGGGTTTAACCTACTGTTATTGAGAATGCGATCGCTTACTTTTAGCGGTTGCCTTTCTTAGCGTTTTAAACAGTTTGTAGGTGCTTGTTTCAGTTGATTGTGGCGATAAAAACCATTTAAGTTAAGCAAAGCAGAACGATAGCGAACTTTTCTGACATTGTTCCTGCCAGGGCTATTCAGCCTGCCAATTACAGTAGCTCTCGCAACTTTCAAGTAACCCTGATTGTCCCAATTAACTAACCGGGTGCCTGATGAGTTTGGCGGTATATTTTGCCGACCAATATCTCCGACAATTTCTATCGCTTCGCCGCTAACAGTTCTCTTATTAACTACACCGCTAACACAAGCGGTTACTTCGCCCAAAGTTTTGGTATCGTAAAGGTCTCCGACTAGGCGATTTCCTTTCTTACCAAATACATAACAATGGCCTAAATCTACACCCTGTTGGTTCCCGGTGCCTGAGGGAGGTTTACTACAAAAGGTGTAGTTACCATTCGATAGGCTTTGAATAGATTGAACTGGGGTTGGGGTTGGGGTTGAAGTTGGGGTGCTGGATGCGATCGCTGTAATTTTTAACGGTGTAGCTGCCCAACGTTCATTAGGATAGATTTCTTTTACTTCACCACTGAATGTAATTGCTTTTCCTTCTGCCTTGAAACTATCAGGAAGATTACAAGTTGCATATCTTATACCATCCTGTCCTTCAGTTACGATGACATAAGTTTCACCAACCAGTGTCACTTTACCCTTTTTGTCTTTCACAGTTTCTACGGTTTTTCTATCGTCATAGGTACATGTAGAAGAAAGCTGTGCCAATTTGGAGGGTGATGTCTGTGATACAGTTAGTCGCTGGGTTGATTCTGAAGATTGGGCGATCGCTAGGACGTGTTTCCCAGAGGTGATTGTTCCCAAAAGGGTGAGGAATAAGCTAAAAAATAAAATTGATTTCCGGCTATTACTCATTTTGATTGTTCTTGGTAAACTAATTGTATACAACACCAATGTAGAAAGCGTTTCCGAAAACTCTGAGTAGATTATGTGTCAGTATTTGAACTGACATAGGAAGGCTGACGGAGCTGCGAATTCTATTTGCTAAGATTATGCTCTTTCATCCTTACTCGTACATCTGTTTGTGCTTCGCTAAAAGCTGTAGATATTTCTCATGCGTCTTGGCTTGCATCCATTTTTCTTTAAAGATTGCGGCTGATTCAGCTTTTACCGGATCTACTTCATTGGGTAAAATATCTTTCCTTGCTTGAAGCAGGGCTTCTTTAGAGGTTTCTTTTTGAGGATTTGACTTAAATTTTCTGCCGCTTTTATGATTGGCATATCTGCGCGATCGCGTATAACCCATTTGTAAAAACTTCCGTGCCATATCTGCGCCAACAAAATCATCTTGTTCTAGGTAATCCAGAAACATCTGGTAAATTTTTTCGCTCGATTCTCTGGCAATCTCTGGAGTTTTAAAGCGCCAGTAGGGAAGAATTTCTGATTTGTAGGGTTCTACCAAAAGCACCCCCTGCTCGCCCTTACCCACTCGATAAAGTTCGGGAGAAGAGCGAAAATCGATTGCCTTAAAATCTAAAGTGTAATCAAAGGGCATGATAATTTTTATTTTGAATAATAGACTTAAAGAAAAAAGTCTTGCTTCTATCGAAAGTAACGAAAGGAGTCTTTTCTGTCATGCTATCCAGCCCCCAATCCGTCAACACTGCCCTTTCCGCAGGGGATCTGCGGCGAGTCCACCACATTGCCTTGAACGTCCACGATCTGCAAGCTTCCCGGCACTTTTACGGGGGTATCCTGGGTTTGTACGAACTGACGGGTGAAGAAGTGCCGACCACATTGCGATCGCTTGTAGCATCAGGCAAAGTTACCAATTTCGTCACCCCCGATGGTACCGTCCTCGACTTGTTTTGGGAGCCGGATTTGCCACCCCCAGACAATGACCCGCATCGCGCTTTTACCCGCGCCAATCACCTCGCCTTTGACATCGACCCACAGTTGTTCGAGCGGGCGGTCGAGGTGCTAAAACAAAATCAAGTGCCCATCGATCATGGTCCTGTCAGCCGTCCCACCGGACGAGGCATTTACTTTTACGACCCGGATGGATTCCTGATTGAAATTCGCTGCGATCCAGCAGAAACTAAAAAGGAAAGTATCTAGTGGAGCGTGCAACCAGTGCAGCTAATTAAGGTGATGGAAGAGGCGTTAAACAAGCCTCCGATTCAATATGAACCACACAAGCACACGCTGAAAGCTTGGGCGATGTATTGTCTGAGAGACCGAGGATTTAAAGTGGTTTATGCGGAAAAAGCCGATTTCGCTGTTGAAACTCGTGGCGGCGAGAAGCTCTATTTTAAAGTGGCAAATAGTGCAGAGAATTTAGACGGGAAATCTGGCTGGATAGTATTGGATAGCTCAACGAATAACGTCAGCATAACTGCACCTCAACAATAAGTAAGCGGATGCAATTAAATTGAAGATGTTCGTAGGTTGGGAAGCCACTTGCGTGCGGGGGAACCCCCCGCACGCAAGTGGTGTTTGGCTTGGAAAAGCCAACCCCTGCATAAATTTCGCTATCGCTCACCCATCCTATACATCACTAATTTCACTTAGCTTAAGTTGTCCTGATTGTATTGAGATTTACTGCCTTCTCTTGGCGAGAGGAACTACCTTATCTACATCTTGTGTGTAATCAACGACCAAGACACTAAAACACCAAGGCAACAGGCGATCGCTTCCAGAAAAATCTACCTTCGTAGGGAGGTTGAAGGCTAGGCGATCGCTGAGCATAGTATCAGGACTTTAAAATTTTCTATTGTGTCAATTTAAGGAAAAAAACCATGATGGGAACGCTTTTTACCTGGGTAGCTACGGCTCTTAGCCTGCTAATTGTTGATTTACTTGTTCCAGGTGTTAATATTGCTACATTTCCTGCTGCTTTAATTGCTGCTGTAGCGATTGGCTTGGTCAATGCCGGAGTTAAGCCAACTCTATCTTTCCTATCTATGCCGCTTAACTTCGTCAGCTTAGGAACATTTTCGCTTGTCGTTAACGGGATATGTTTCTGGGTGGCTTCAATTTTGGTTCCCGGATTTAGTATGCATGGGATTTTAGCTTTTCTGTTGGCACCCGTCGTTCTATCTTTTGCGAATACTTTCATCAGCAAATATTTTGCTGAGAGAAACGCGGGTGTACTAACCGGCAGCAGTAGTGACTTGAAAACTCAAGGTTAATCTCTATCCAGAGAAGTAAAATTGATAGAGATTAAAAAAAGGAGGAAAGCTAGATGCTGTTCCTCCTTTTTTAGTTTGCAAGCTAGAAAGATGAATGTAGTTTTGTATACCATCTATCCAAACGAAGATAATTCGTTAGGGGGAGGTCTTCAATTACTTGATTTAGGAGAATAAGGCTAATAAGAGTTTAAATAAGAAAGTTGAAGTAGTCTCATGAAATTACTCCGGATTCTGGCTGGTCTTCTCGTGCCTCCTTTAGGCATTTTTCTGACAGTTGGTGTTGGCCCAACTTTATTCATCAACATTTTGCTTACGGTTCTGGGTTGGCTTCCCGGTAGTATTCATGCAGTTTGGGTAATCGTGAAGCACGAAGAAAGAATGGCTGGAGGAGAAAACGTATACTAAGCCAAGGTTAGTTAGACGCTTCTATCCCTTGTAGCGGTAGTGGTGGGAGTAGAAGTCTTTCTTGAGTGCTGGTTGCGTGTTAAAACCCTACTGCAAGTTTAAAAATTGAGTTTAAAAAACAGAACCAGCTAAGTCTTAGCTGGTTCTGTTTTAATTAATGGTGAGAATCTTTAGGAGTCCCTGATTTACTCACGGGTTCTTTTTCGCGAATTGCATCTGCTGCTGTTCGTAACAACTCACTCAAGATTTGACGTACCTGACGTTCTTTCTTAGCGATCGCTACCCCCGCATCACCCAGTTTTTCTTCAACCTGCGATCGCTTTTGTTCTACCTGCTGAACCATTATTTCAGCTTGAGGGCGAGAACGGTCGTACCAGTGCTTCGCTTCGTCCAGGTACCCTTTCACGTCCTCGGCGCGTCCCCCGTAACGTGCAGCCAAATTCGCTCGGAGAATCGCTAGTTGAGCTTGTAGTTGAGCATAACGCTCTTTCAGCGATGCGACCTCGTCGCTGTTTTTGAGATTATTAATCGCAGACTCCAGGGCAGTTTTGGTAGAAGGCGAGGTATCTTTACCAGATTCTTCGATGTCTACTAGCAGTTTATCAATCTCTTGCTGGAGTTCATTTTCTTCGTTGTCCAGTTGAGCTTGTAGCTGTTTAACCTCTGCTTGCGTTTTCGCAATATTTCGATGTCTTAGATGGCTAAAGCCTTCAACCGCTCCCTCAATCGTAGCCGTAACTTCTTCTTTGAGTTCGCCACCTTTATCTTGCAAGTTTTCCAGAACCACAGAAACCGCATCTTTAACAATTGAGCGAAGTTCGGTGGAACCTTCCTTAAACTCCGAACCCACCTGAGATACAGCAGATTGAACAATTTCCCGAATCCGCTCTGCTCTGAGCTGTCCTGTTTCTTTAGCTTGATGGAGATCGGTTGTAATTTGTTCTTTGATTTTATTATTAGGCATTTTCTTCCCCGGTTTGTAGTAGTTGATTTAGATGAAGGTTTAATTAAACTACTTGTACAAGCTTTCCAGCAAAAAAGAGGTTATAATTCGCTTCTTCTATCTTGGCGCGATCGCTTCAAAATCGGTACTTCCTTTAGGTAGAAAACTTCTAATTCTGTATTCGCTAACTAGCGAGCGGGAAAGCAGCAGCGATCGCCCAACCGAAAAACAACGCACTCCCCAGTGCATAACTCCACACATTATTAAGTTGGCTGCCAGCAAAGGAGAAAATACCCATCGCTAGCGGAAATAGCGGCAGCAACAGGTAGATAAAACCAAGTTGCGGAACCAAGTACACCGCCAAAATAAAGCCGCCTACTAGCAGCACGCTTTGCCACAACCACCACGCCATCCGCGAGAGTACCCCAGCATCCTGTTGCGCCACTTCCGACGCTAGAAACCAAGGAAGGCAAGCCAACGACAGCAAAGGCCAAAGCTTTAGACGTGCTGGAATTAGCCACCATTGCAGCCACACCGACTGTGCCATTGCCCCAAAACCCACCCAAAGCAGTACAAACAGCCCTAAGCCTATCCCCAGCGCCCTGAATGTAGGACGTTGTAGGCGCAAGAGAATCCCCAGCCAGACGACGCCTGCCACAAAGAACCAAATTCCGATTGCACCGCCGACGAGGACGCCACCCAAGCTGTCAATTTCCCCCATACGACTCAGCAATAGGAGTGAAGCGCTGGCAAGAAATGGAGCTAAGAACGAACCTAGCAAGCTTTGTAGCGGATGCACCTTTGCCTTAGGTGTAGTCGCCGGGTCAGCAACAGCAGGGGCAACGGCGAAAAGGAACAACAGCCATGCCAACAAATGCAAGGCATACCAAGCCATCCGACGGTCAATATAGTTACTGCTACTCTGAATTCTGAAGGTAGCATCGAGCCACGTTCGGGCAGCTTGGTGGCTGATATTGCGGAGGAGAATGGTGATGTGTTCGGCGTTCGGGATGATAACGAGCGATCGCGCCCTTCCCCCAGCAAAGTTATCGTTTTCTCCTCCTGCCGCCGCCAGCAACCGCTGGGCATTCGTCACAAATCCACCTTCCCAACTCCCGGCTTGTAGCTGAAGATTGCGCGGGATAGAAGGCGTCACTCCCGCACCCGTTGGCGAGACGGCAACCGTTGCCGCAAAGCGGTCGGGATTGCGGATACCCGCCGACATCACCGCACCGCTACCCATTGAGTGCCCCAGCAGCGCCAAGCGGCTGGGATCGACCTCTGGTTGCTCCAACAGGGCTGCATAAGCCACATTCAGGTCTTGCTGAAGTGAATCGCGCTCTAGGGGTGCTGGATTCGCGCCATGTCCGCCGAAATCCCACAACATCACGGCATACCCCGCGTGCGCCAAAACGTGCGCGTAGCCCAGCATTAATTGCTTAGAACCCGCATAGCCGTGCGCCACCAGCACACCGGGTATTTTCTCAGAACCCTGTTCAAAACCCTCTGGTGCGACGTACAGCATCGGCAACCCTTTATCTGAGAATGTTCGCGTCACCAATCCAGTCCGCGCCGCCGCTACCCCCCACCAGGAAAGTGCAATCAGCAACAGCGCCGCAATTAGCGAAAATAAGCGCTTGCGAGTCATATCAATCCTTAACTCCGGAGTTAGGCTTAGGGTGATAACCCTTGATATGATGCATCAGATTGCGTCAGAGCAACTCAGAGTTTTCGCGATCGCAACATCCCCAATATCAATGGAGACTTAAGTTATGTGGCTGGTAACGATTCGCTGTTCGGGCGATGCTTGGAAACGCAATGGGACTACCTGTAAAGCGATCGCAGACAAGTATCAAAGCACTTGTATCTCTTCCAAAAAAGCGCCAGATGGTCAGCGTTTCATGGAATACAAGGTTGAAGATGTAGGGGACGCGGAATCATTCCAAGACGAGTGTTTAAGTCTTGAAGGATTCACGGCTTCCTTTGAGGCACTTTGACATGAGCACTTTGACCTCGGTGCTTTTGATCGCTTTCTTTTCAGAATCATTCCCCCAATTCCCACCCGCCGCTTAAGCTTCAAATTAGCAAGTCAAGAAAGAAGCCCAAGCTTATGTTTAGAGTCATCACCCCTGAATTTTCCCAAGACTTTGAAAGATGGACGGACGCATTAAATACAGCTAAGTCCTTGCAACCAAAATGTAAAGGTCTGTTTCAAGATATCCGCATTTTTGACGGAAAAGAACTGGTATGGGTGTACAGCCGTTCTCACACTTATCCTCAGTTTGTTGGTGCTGGCACTTATAACAGGTTGGCACGCTTATTTCTTCAGGAAGCGATAGAAGACGAAGAAGTTGAGGGAGAAGACACCGATTCATAAAATAGTGGATTGTCACTGGTTCTTCATTTAATAAAAACCGAGGAAAAGTCCCTTGAGGAAGCTACTAACCGTCCTACTTCTAACATTCGCTGTACTAATTGCCTTTCGCGTTCCAGCTGTAGCCGCAGATACTGCTAACGGTGCCAAAATCTTTAGCGTCCAGTGTGCAGGTTGTCATCTCAACGGCGGCAATATCATCAGACGCGGGAAGAATCTGAAACTCAAGGCATTAAAACGAAATGGCATGGATAACGTGGAAGCGATCGCGTCCATCGTCGCCAATGGCAAAAACAACATGTCGGCATACAAAGACCGCTTAACCGAACAAGAAATCCAAGCTGTTTCCGCTTACGTTCTAGAACAAGCTGAGAAAGACTGGCGTTCTTAACAAGTTGCTAGTTACTGACACCTGACTAAAAAACCAAAAATTACTGTTGAGGGTGCTTTATGTCCGGATCGCAGCCAAACCAAACCACAATTTTTAACAGCTTTGCTGACTGGTGTTTGCACAAAGATAGCCTCTATCCAGCAGCAAGGCATACGGTTGAGGTGTTGTTGCAGAAAGCTGGCACTTCTGACTGTAATCAAGCGAATCGGATACTATCAAGCTGCACTGAGCTACATCTCTACAACAATCAAACTACCGACTTGAGTCCGCTTTCTGGATTAACCAACCTTACCCAACTGAACCTCTATAACACTCGAATTACAGACTTGAGTCCGCTTTCTGGGTTAATCAACCTTACCCAACTGTATCTAAATGACAATCGAATTATCGACTTAAGTGGGCTTTCTAGGTTAACTAACCTCACCCAACTGTATCTCATTAATCAAATTACTGACTTGAGTTCTCTTTCTGGGTTAACCAACCTCACCGAACTGCATCTCTACAACGGTACCTACCTGTATCCAAATAACAATCAAATTAGCGACTGGAGTCCGCTTTCTAGGTTAATCAACCTTACTCACCTGCATCTAAATAACAATCAAATTACAGACTTGAGTGCGCTTTCTGGGTTAACCAACCTCACCCGTCTGAATCTCCACACCAATCAAATTACAGACTTGAGTGCGCTTTCAGGATTAACCAACCTCACTCACCTGCATCTCCACACCAATCAAATTACCGACTTAAGTCCCCTTTCTGAGTTA
The DNA here is from genome assembly GCF_039961925.1 of Trichocoleus sp. DQ-U1. Lineage (NCBI taxonomy): Bacteria > Bacillati > Cyanobacteriota > Cyanophyceae > Leptolyngbyales > Trichocoleusaceae > Trichocoleus > Trichocoleus sp. DQ-U1. Next base: position 16,766 of record NZ_JAMPKB010000031.1, read on the forward strand.
ACCAACCTCACCCACCTGCATCTCTACAACAATCAAATTACCGACTTAAGTCCCCTTTCTGAGTTAACCAACCTTACCCAACTGTATATAAATAACAATCAAATTATCGACTTAAGTCCCCTTTCTGGGTTAACCAACCTTACCCAATTGAATCTCGGTAGCAATCAAATTACCGGCTTGAGTGGGCTTTCTAGGTTAATCAACCTCACCCAACTGTATCTAGGTAACAATCAAATTACTGACTTGAGTAGCCTATCTGGGTTAACCAACCTCACCCGCCTGAATCTCGGTGGCAATCAAATTACTGACTTGAGTAGCCTATCTGGGTTAACCAACCTCACCGAACTGTATCTTCAAGCCAATCCAATTTCCAATCTAAGTTTGTTGCGATCGCTTCAACAGAAGTGGCGCGCTTTGTTAACACAGCCGATCGATCGTCAAAAAGTCACAGAAACAATAAAATCAACCTACGCAGTTATTGGTCAAGAAGAACCTGAAATCATTTTTTGCAGTAGTCCACTTACTGGTGTTGAGCGGTTACGCGAATACCAGCAGTTGGGAGTTTCACTCGCACAGTCACTATCCCAATTAGCTAGGAAATCGCTGAGTTTAGGAATCTGGACAGCTTTGCAGCAAGAGATCAACTTTCAACTAGGAAGAACGATCGAGAATAACCTAACACAACATTTGTTGCAATATTACCAACCATTGAGTGCCATTACCCCTGAAGATTTGGTTGCGATTATCAGCATCAGCCAATACTGTGTCTCTATCGGTTGGGTGTTGGAGCAGAAGTCACAGGAAGCACTTGAATGCTTGAACCAGCTTTTCGAGCAATGCGGCTGGATTTTCCCGTTTGAGAAGGTTTGTATAGTATGCGATCGCCCGACTAAACTCTCCCTCGACAGCCAAAACCGCCTCCACGCCGAAGGTGAACCCGCGATTCAGTTTGCTGATGGATGGCATACGGGATATTATTATAACGGTGTAAAGTTGCCTGAAAAATATGGCAAACTGCATTCCCATCAATGGCAGGCACAATGGATTTTAGAAGAAGACAACGCTGAATTGCGTCGAATATTAATTCAAGGAATTGGCTATGCACGAATCTGTCAAGAATTACAAGCAACTGAATTAGATTCCTGGCAAGAATACACTTTGCTAAAACTTGATGCTGATATTGATGGTTTTCAACGTAATGCTTTTGATGATGATGCTCCTCAAAAAGAGCCTATTCACTTGATAAAAATGACTTGTCCTAGCACTGGTTTCATTCATGCTATGCGAGTGCCGCCGGATATTACATCGGCTCGTGCAGCGATTCGCTGGATCAATTGGGACATCGATCCAGAAGAATTTTCCGTGCAAACCTGAATAGTCAGTCTTTAGAGTAATTACTACAAATAAATGCAGATAATTTGTCAGTGTTTATCTGTATTTAAAATTCAAAAATATTGATTTATAGCGCTACTTACTTAAATAAAATATAGACCTAACCCCTAGCCCCTTCCCTAGTAGGGAAGGGGGAAAGCCCCTCTCCTTGTAGGAGAGGGGTTTGAGGAGAGGTTAAGTTTGTATATCGCATCCAACTTCTGACACTATAGGCAATAATTTTATCTATACATAACAAAACGTCAACATGAACTTACCCGAATCAAGCAGATTGCAATTTACCCCAAATTTGAATATCTGCCGCGTACTCAATGGAATGTGGCAAGTGTCAGGCGCACATGGAAGAATTGACTCAAAAGCTGCGATCCAAAATATGTTTGATTACATGGATGCAGGCTTCACCACTTGGGATTTAGCCGACCATTATGGCCCCGCTGAGGACTTTATTGGAGAGTTCCGGAGGCAATTGGTAGCAAGTCGAGGTGAAGAGGCGCTGTCTAACTTGCAAGCTTTCACAAAATGGGTACCAAGACCCACTAAAATGACGCGCAAGTTGGTAGAAGATAACATTAATATTTCCCTAAAAAGAATGGGAGTTGATTCTCTTGACTTGATGCAGTTTCATTGGTGGGATTACCGCGATAAAAACTACTTGGATGCGCTCAAGTATATGGCAGAACTCCAAGAGGAGGGAAAAATCAAGCATCTAGCTTTGACAAATTTTGATACAGAACGTCTCAAAATTATTACTGAGGCAGGTATCAAAATTGTGTCCAATCAGGTGCAGTTTTCTCTGATTGACCAGCGTCCTTTCGTGAACATGGTGCAATTTTGTCAAGAGAATGACATCCAGCTTTTTGCTTACGGGACACTCTGCGGCGGCTTGTTGTCAGAAAAGTACCTGGGACAGCCAGAACCGCGGGCAGGAGAATTGAAGACTGCTAGCTTGCGAAAATACAAGAATATGGTGGATGCGTGGGGTGGTTGGAGTTTATTTCAAGAGTTACTTGCTGTCCTCAAAGAGATTGCTCAGAAGCACGGGGTAAATATCTCGAATGTGGCGGTGCGTTATATTCTAGAGCAGCCAGCAGTCGCCGGTGCAATCGTCGGCGCACGGTTAGGGGTGTCGGAACATATTGAAGACAATGCCAGGGTGTTTGATTTGATACTGGATGCAGAGGATGATAGGCGAACGAATGCGATCGCTCAACAATCGCGCGATCTATACCAGGTCATCGGTGACTGCGGCGACGAGTACCGACGATAAGCAGCAACTTCGCTACGGTTAACCACCCTGTAAGGGTAGCTGATTTTTTTCTTAAGATCGGATAACAAGGACGATTCAGCCCAAACACGTTTACAAACAAATCACCTATGAGTGCAAACGCCATTATTACTGATAACCCGTTACTCATCGGCAAAGGGCTGCCCCCGTTTGATGCCATCAAACCGGAACACGTCGTTCCGGGGATGACGCAGCTACTAGCTGAACTAGAACAGGAACTTGCCACCCTAGAAACCCAGGTAGAACCGACTTGGAGCGGTTTAGTCGAACCCCTCCAACAACTGGTAGAACGCTTAACCTGGAGTTGGGGCATTGTCGGTCATTTGATGGCTGTGAAGAATAGCCCCGAAATCCGCGAAGCTCACGAAACCGTTCAGCCAAAAGTGGTGCAGTTTTCCAACAAGCTGAACCAAAGTAAGCCGCTGTATGAAGCATTTAAGGCACTGCAAAGTAGCAACGCTTGGGATAGCCTGGAATCAGCCCAAAAGCGGATTGTAGAATCAGCGATCAAGGATGCCGAACTTTCCGGTGTTGGGTTGGAAGGAGAAAAGCGCGATCGCTTCAACGCCATTCAACTCGAATTAGCAGAACTTTCTACCAAGTTCTCTAACCACGTCCTCGACGCCACTAAAGCATTTAGCCTGACCCTCACCAACAAAGAGGAAGTTGACGGCTTACCGCCCAGTTTAGTGAGTCTAGCCGCTCAAACTGCCCGTGCTGCTGGCGAAGAAAATGCCACCCCTGAAAATGGCCCTTGGCGCATCACCCTGGATTTTCCCAGCTTTGGCCCTTTCTTGCAGCACAGCACCCGTCGGGACTTGCGCGAAAAGCTTTATAAAGCCTATGTCAGCCGTGCATCGAGTGGCGAGTTGGATAACACCCCACTCATCGAACGCATATTGCAACTGCGCCAAGAAAAGGCAAAGCTACTCGGTTTTGACAGTTTTGCCGAGTTAAGCTTAGCCCGAAAAATGGCTCCTAGCGTTGAAGCAGTTGAGGCGCTGCTAGATGAACTGCGCGGCGCTAGTTATGATGCTGCTAAGAAGGAATTAGAAGAATTAAAAGCTTATGCTGCTAGTAAAGGAGCCGCAGAAAGCAGCGACTTGAAGCACTGGGATATCAGCTTTTGGTCGGAACGCCAGCGGGAAGAAAAGTTCGCCTTCAGTGCAGAAGAGTTACGCCCTTACTTCCCCTTACCACAAGTGCTAGATGGGCTATTCAGTCTCGTAAAACGGTTATTTGGAATTACCGTCACGGCGGCTGATGGTCAAGCCCCAGTGTGGAATGAGGATGTGCGTTACTTCCAGATTGCCGATGAAACAGGTAATGCGATCGCATACTTCTATTTAGATCCTTTCAGCCGTCCCGCCGAAAAGCGCGGCGGTGCCTGGATGGACGAGTGCCTAGTCCGTGCCAAAATTATCGAAGCTGGCACGCCCACTACACGCTTACCTGTCGCCTATTTGGTCTGCAACCAAACCCCCCCAGTCGATGGCAAACCCAGCCTGATGACCTTTGGCGAGGTAGAAACCTTATTCCACGAATTCGGTCACGGCTTGCAGCATATGCTGACCAAGGTGGATTATCCGGGTGCAGCAGGCATCAACAATGTGGAATGGGATGCGGTAGAATTACCCAGCCAGTTCATGGAAAACTGGTGCTATGACCGACCCACTTTGATGGGAATGGCGAAGCACTACGAAACCGGGGAAACCTTACCAGAGCATTATTACCAAAAGCTTTTGGCAGCACGCAACTACATGAGCGGTACTGGCACGCTGCGGCAATTGCACTTTAGCTTAGTGGATATCGAACTGCACCATCGCTATCAACCGGGTGGCAATGAAACTGTGGCTGATGTGCGGAACCGCATTGCCAAAACCACAACAATTTTGTCCCCTCTGCCAGAAGACTCCTTTTTATGCGGGTTCGGACATATCTTTGCTGGCGGCTATGCGGCGGGTTATTACAGCTACAAGTGGGCTGAAGTTCTCAGTGCTGATGCCTTTGCAGCTTTTGAAGACGCTGGTTTAGAAGATGAGACGGCTGTAGCTTCTACAGGTAAGCGCTTCCGCGACACCGTGTTGGCGCTGGGTGGTAGCTTGCACCCAATGGAAGTGTTCAAGTCCTTCCGGGGACGCGAACCGAGTACCGAGCCTTTACTGCGCCACAGCGGCTTAGCCGTGGCGTCCCGTTAAGGAACATCTCGCCGGGAGTAGAGAGAAATCCCATCCTGTAGAGACGTAGAATTTTGCGTCTCTACAATCCCTAAGATTTTGCACAATCTTTGTGCGTTCACACTTGTGCGTTAGCACTTGTGCGTTAACCCTTAGTCATCCGACTTGATAATTTTGCTGAGTTTTATAAAATTAATACTTGCATATAAGCAAGGATTCGCAAATGCCGTCTAATGTTGTTGTTGGGAATGCTCATAGTGAAGGTGCAAATCGTTCTGGTTGGTTTCTCGGTCATTTTATAAACCCAATCGATGACATTCGTTCGACTTCCAGCCTAGAAGTGAAATGGGGGATTCACCCAGCAGGAGACGGTAGATCCGAATGGGCAATGAATGAGGAAGCAACGACACTTTCTATCCTGATTAAAGGACGATTTCACGTTAAATTTCCAGAGCAAGAAGTTTTACTGTCTCGTGAAGGCGACTACGTTCTCTGGTCTCCAGGCGTGCCCCATTCTTGGTCTGCCGAGTCAGATTGTACCATTCTGACTGTCCGCTGGCCCTCCAAGTTGGGAGATAGTGTAGCAGTTAGTTAATTGTTTTCAATATCGCGTGAATCATCAAAAAAATTCATGTTTGCACAGAAAATTCTTCTGGATTAATTCCCCAATTCACCCAAGCGATCGCTTCCCGCGCCGATATTATCTCAGGTGGTACGCGCAACGCATGAATAAATCCGGTGCTTGGGCAAGTCATCTTTAACAAAGATATTGGCTCAACATCAATATCGGTATCAATTTTTAATAAACTGTATTCTTGATAAGAATCTAACGCAATTGCCCCTAGTTCCTGGGCGATTCTTTCGTAGCCAATGCCCTGAATTAGCACTCGCCGCAGTTCAGCGTTATCTTCATCTATTATCCATTGTGCTTCCCACTGATTCGGATGTAGCTTTCCGTATTTTTCAGGTAATGTCACGCCATGATAAGCATAGAGGCTGTATCCGTCTGCAAATTGTATCGCGGGTGCGCCTTCTGCGTGGAGACGCTGCTGGTTGTCGAAGGAGAGGATGCGAGGGCGATCGCATACTATTGCTATCTCTTCAGATGGTAAAATCCACCCACAATTTTTTACTAGCGATTGAAATACTGACCATTTGCTTTGCTCATAAGTGCAATTTAAAACAGAAATGTAGAAGTCAAAATTACTACCTCCACACGCCCACACTTCTGGTGGAATATATTTGTGGTTAACCTTACTTCCTAGCTGCTTGATTAGTTGTTTAAACAGTTGCCTCTCCAGTCCTCCCCATAGCTGCCTCTCCAGTCCTCCCCATAGTTTGTCATTCAGATCGTTCTCTATTATTTGGCTACTAATTTGCTCTTCCATCTGATGCCAAGGTTGGAACCTCAGTTGCTCATTAAGTGCCCTTTTTGGTTGCTTTGTAATTTTGGCTGAAAAAGTTTTTAAAGCCGCATAAGGGCTATCAGAAAAAATAATCTCAGGCGCTTTTTTGCCAATTGAATTATAAGCATTGATTACTGCTTCAGTAGCCTTTCCTCTGTCAATCGGTTCAGTAGAGAGAGCAATCTTTCGCCACTTCTCCCGATAAACAGGAATCAATGCTTCTTTTTGTGGAGTCAGCTTTTCAATTTTTTCCTGTGACATACTGCGGCGGTGTTGCTGAATGTATCTGGTGCGATTGCCCTGGCGATTAGAAATCGCGGCTACACAAACAAAGTCCGCCTACGCGGACTTAAGAAAATTTGGTATTTTGAAACCTGTGTAGGCAGGTTTTGTCTGTCTAGCCGCGAATCCCATTCGCTAGGGCATTCTGATTAGGCAATTTCCAACGGCAAAGCACGCAATCTTCCTGCTACCTCGACATTGGGAAAATTTGGATCGAAAGTCAAATTTTCCAATCCATCCTTGAGAAGTACAAAAGTATCTTCAATCTTTGCACCCGGTAAACTTGGATTCCAAGCAACTGCCATGTTTTCTTCCAACGTGTCATTAGTCGTTGGATTCGCTACAACTTCTCGCGCTAGATATCCCGTTGTTCCACCCTGATGATGTTGGCGGATGGCATTATGATATCCGTGCCTCTGATAAACATCAGCTAAAGTGTCATAAACTGCATTCAGAGCGATTCCCGGCTTTAAAAAATCCAAGACTTCTGCTTCAATTTGACGGACATCACCATGCAATTTGGCGCTTTGCTCTGAAAGCGTACCGAATGAAACAAATCGGGTAAGATTCGCATACAAACCATGTCTTCTGGCGCAAAATACCAGCATTGCTTGCCGTCCAATCTCTTCACCTGTGGCAGTAGCATGACGGTATAGCGGCAAACGTCTCTCGCCTGCTACCAGCGTCAGCGCTGGATGTATCCCCCTCGCCCATAATGCCTCCGCACCCGCACCGGCAAGCTGATATTCTGTCCAATCTGGCTTGGCGGCTTTGAGTACCTCAGTCATCGCTTCGCTTGCCTGACGCCCTAGCTGGCGATATCGCTCTAGCTCGCTTGGTATCAAGGTTCGCTTATGCTGTTGTAGAGAGGCGGGTAATCGCTTTTCAACATGAGGAATCGGGCGATCGCTTAAAATTTTCCCCCCATTGGTTGCCTGTTGCACAAAAGATTCACGCGCCGCCGCATCAGCCCAGGGATTCGCATAATGCTGGAAATTTTCAGGAATCTCCTCATCTTTTAACCGCTGCGCTTCAATCTCATCGGTTAATATCCAGGCATCCTCAGCAGTCACCAGCACTTCTGCAATGCCAGTTTCAGCGGTTAGCAGTACGGTACTAGAAGCGCCAGCAGTTGCCCAAGCGAACCAATCGGTGCCACGCAATCGCAAACCCTGCGCTTCCGCTTCCGTTAAGGCATTTCGGATTAACTCTAATTTCTGAGAGACTTCTTCACTAAGTTGATTCATAACTCACCTCTTACAGCAGGAAATTCCTCCCCCAGCCCCTCCCGGAAACGGGGAGGAAACTGAAGTTCTTGCCCCTTCCCTGCAAACGAAGGGATTCGGGGGTTAAGTTTTGATTCACAACCGCACAGGATTCTCAAGTGTGATGACGACAGCTTGCAACTCCTTCACCTTCTCCTCCGGAAGCGCATCATTGGCAAACATTCCTGCGGCTAGTTCGGTTCCCGCCAGGTACTTAAGCCGATCCTGAGTCCGATAGGGAGGATACAACTCTGCGTGCAGATGTGCTTCTGGGTGGGGATTTCCATCGGTGGGTGCTTGGAACCACGCCATCAAGTAAGGGAAAGGACGATTCCACAAACCGTCATACTTGAGAGTGACCGTTTTTAAGGCTTTGGCGAGTCCTTGGCGCTGCCCATCTGTCAGATCCACAAATGTAGCGGTGGGCTGAATCGGGGCAATCCAGACTTCGTAAGGGTAACGGGCGAAAGCGGGGACAAATGCGATCGCTTCCTCATCCACATAAATAATCCGCTGATTGTCCAAAATCTCTTTTTGGATCAAATCTTGCAGCAAACCCCGCTGATGCTCCTGATAATACGCTTGTTGCCTCTCTAACATCCGCGCTGGGACAGGTGGAACAAACGGATAAGCGTAGATTTGCCCGTGGGGATGCTGTAAAGTTACCCCCATCTCGACCCCTTTGTTCTCAAAGGGCAGTACATACTGAATCTGGGGCATTTCGCCTAAAGCGCGAGTGCGATCGCCCCAAACTTGCAACAATAACTCTAATTGATCCAGTTCTAAAGAACTGAGGGAAGCTTGCGGATCTTGCGTAAATACGACCACTTCGCACGCGCCATTTGCTGGGAGAGTCTGCACAATGCTAGCGGGTGGATTGTGCGCCCCCAAAGCCATTGAGGGAAAGCGGTTGTCGAACACCGCCATATCATATTTCCCCTGCGGGAGTTCCGTCGGAAACTGAGGATCTTTGGTAGGTGCTAACGGGTTGTATTCTGGGGGCGGCATAAAAGTCCGCCCCTGACGGTGACTTGCATAAGCAATCCATTCGCCCCGCAACGGATGCCAGCGCAGGTGAGGATTCGCCTGCACTGGCTCATTACTAGGGCTAGTGGCTGTAATTTCCTCCGCAATGGGGAATCTGCTGTATAGAATCAGCTTGCGACCATCCGGCTTCAACAGCTCCTGGGAATACATTGTTTTCTTGCCCCAATGCAGCTTTAACTGTTGTGAGCATAACGTCCTCTTCGTCTTCCTCACCCCTGCCTAGAGTTGCATATGCGATCGCTTCGATAGGAAATTTCGGAGTCCGGTCAGCATATAGCAGTCCGTTCGCTTCTTGGTAGGTATCGGTCAACTGGGTGTAACAAAAACCGCTAAATAACTCGACTCGGTTCACCACATCTAGTAGCGCCGTATACCGGATTTGCAGTTCGGAGACATCATGGGAACGCACATATCCCCAAGCTTTTTTATCTTCCCGACCCGCATAAGCAATACCGCCAAACTCAGTCAGCATGATCGGCTGTCCTTGATGAGGATAGCCATCCAGCGTCAGAACGCGCCCACCCGGACGTTGGCGATCGAAAAGGTCTGATAGCTTCACTTCTGGACCGTAGCGTTTTGCCATCCGAGTCGGCTTATTATCGTAGTCGTGGATAGCCAAAATATCGGTCGCCGCACTTTCCCAACCGTCGTTACCGATGACTGGACGAGTTGGATCGAGAGTCTTGGTCAAATGATACAGTGCTTGGACGCAGTGCTGGTGGGCTGCTGTCGCTGTCAAATCGGGAACACCCCAAGATTCGTTGAAGGGCACCCAGACCACAATGCAAGGATGGCTGGCATCGCGTTCAATGACCTCAGTCCACTCCTTGGTAATCCGTTCCACCGCTTTAGGAGAGAAGCGATAGGCGCTGGGCATTTCTTCCCAAACCATCAGTCCTAGCACATCTGCCCAATACAAGAAGCGGGGGTCTTCAATCTTCTGGTGCTTGCGAACCCCGTTGAATCCCATTGCTTTGACTAGCTCAACATCTTGCCGCAACGCTTCATCGGAAGGTGCGGTCATCAGAGTTTCAGGCCAATAGCCTTGGTCTAGAACCAGTCGCAGATAGTAGGGACGACCATTGAGCATAAAGCGATCGCGCTGGATTCCCACCGTCCGCATTGCGGTATAAGACTTGATTTCATCCAGCAACTCGCCATTAGACCACAACTGCACTTCAACATCGATCAGAGTTGGCTTTTCTGGACTCCAAAGCAATTCGTTGCGGTAGTCGTCAATACCAGGGTCAGAAAGGGCAATCCGTCGGTGAATCTCTCCGTGAATTACTTCATAGGTATCGTTGACTAGCAACTGGCAGCCAACGGTTAGTTTTACCTTTACCTCGATGCCATCGCACTGGTCACCTGCAACAAAAGCTTCAAAGCCAATTTCCCAACGCTCAAAGTGCGGCGTCCAGCGGATGCGCTCAATATAGGTAGAAGGAACGATCTCCGCCCAAACGGTCTGCCAAATCCCAGTGGTGCGCGGGTACCAAATACTGTGCGGTTCCAGTTGCCAATCTTGCTTACCACGAGGTTTTGCCAAGTCTTGGGGGTCGTCTTGCGCCCACACTGTTACCCGCTGCGGTCCGTTCTCATTAAATACTGGCGTAATATCGATGCTGAAGGGAGTATGTCCGCCTTCATGGTCAGCCATAAATTGACCGTTGATCCACACGCGGGCGCGATAATCTACCGCCCCGAAGTGAAGCAGCACCCGACCTGCACCCTTAACAATGTTAAATTCCCGTTCATACCAGCAGTTCGGGTGAAACCCTGTGTCGCCAATGCCACTTTTTGAGGATTCTGGCGCGAAGGGAACTTCAATTGTATGCGTCCACCCGGAAACATCTGAGGGTCGAGTTATTTTCCCCTCATCGTCATAAGTAAACTTCCACGGACCGTTGAGACAAATCCAATGCGATCGCTGTAACTGCGGACGCGGATATGCTCTGTCGAACTGGTCAAAATTAGACTGAGTAGCGCCGCCAGACGCGATATAACAATTCTCCAGCCATTTCCCCAAAGAGTGCATATAGTCATCTATCCAAGGTTATATTTCTAGAGTACCCATAAATATCTGAGTACTAACTCTTTTAAGTGTTTTTCTATAAAATTTTTTAAATGTCTACACAGTCTGGATTTCAGCGATTTAAGGTTATTTTTTTCTAGCAAAAATACAGTTTAAGAACCAAGACTGTTTAATGCCATTAATAGGATAAGTAATGCCTATCATTATTACTACATCCATTTGCCGATCTTTTCCGGAGCGAGGTACGTTGCCTCTGTACCACATATCCGGCTACTGTGTTATCGACGCCTCAAAATTGTAAGTCTTATCGTGACTCAGATACGTAACTTTTTGTTTGAGTTCCGTTGCCGTAATAGCTTGCATAAAATCCTCTAACGACGATTTAAAATTCGTGTAATCGTTGGAGTGAATTGGGATGGCATAGAAAGAACAATTTATTGAATTGCCTTAACGCCTTGCTTGGCATCGATTATCAGACGAATTGCGAATGCTTTTGTTCCATACAAGTGCAGCAAAACCAAATCGATATCCGAATACTGTCGAGGAATTTCCTTCAGTTGTTGGTTAGCGAAGGTATTGCCAGTAATAAAGAGACGAAATGCCGTCTTCCCAGAAGCAGGTTGAAGCTTTAGCAGACTCGCATAACAGGTGGTAGTACGGCTGTGAGGAGCATCGACCCGTGTCTTCCAGGCATCGACTTAAGCTAAAAATCAACATTCCCCTTGGTAACAGTTAAAGGTTCCAAGTTTTGAGCAGATTAGGTTGCATTAAACTCCCTTCTTTATTAATTGTAGCAGTTGCGGAAAGGGAAGATATGATGGGAATGTTTGTATTCAGTTTTTGCTCTGCAATGCACTCGAAACGAGCTTTGTGCATTTGTGAGAGTAGAATCAAATCGATCGACGGCAGATCGTTAAGATTTATGGCGGGATTTTTCCAGTGAGGTGAGCGAAGATATTCGCCCAAATGCACTCTCTCTGGCTAATGGAAAAAATTTGGATTGGTCAGAATTGTAAATCCGGCGTTATGTCAGGATAACTGTGATGGTTGCAATTAAGAAAATTGGGAGATGTTATTAAATTGGGTTATTTGCCGTTCGCAGAAAGAGTATATTACTGTTGCTTCATTGATAACGTACCTTTTCTCAAGAGTAGGATACGTTAGCACAACGCTTGTCAGGCATTGTTAGAAGCAAAAGAGTAATAATTTTGCTGCGTTCATCGTTCAGGAACACACGCTCCAATTTTGGAGAAGAATCGCGAAAACTTAACGATTTAACGAGCCGAAGCAGGCTGGACAGGCGAGCTGGTAGATTTCAGCTTTGGTGAATATGCTGACTTTGACAAGGTTTCTGATATAGGATTAACATTAGCTCGCGCTAAGCTTCCTAAACTTTGAAATCCTTCTGACTTATTAAAGGTTTCCAAAACCTGATCTAAACCCGTCATCTCCAATAAAATCCTAACCTGTTCGCTCTTGGAATAAAGTAAAATTTTGCAACCTGCGGAGCGGGTAAGCCTCACCATTGAAACAAGAGCCATTAAGCCAGAACTACTGATAAAAGTGACATTTTTGAGATCGAGGAGAACAAATTTGACTCCTGCGTCGATCAGATTCTCAATTTCTTGATGAAACTGAGCTGCTCTAGAGCTATCAAAAATGTCTGGGGATTTAACGATTTTAAAAAGAATGCTCATCTTAAAAACCTCAATGGGTAAATGGACTAAGGTGAGCAGTGCCCACCTTAGAGTGGGTTAAAGTATCGATTTTTACAGGGAAATTTTGGATTCTTGGAAGTAGCGGGCGATCGCATTTTCCAGCGACGGCAACAGTACCCCTCGTTCGCTGCCCAGAACGCTGTAAATTGGGCGTGGTGCCAATAGCCTCAGCGCTTGCATGGGACAAGCTTCAATTCGGGTAGCATCGAAACCAGCTTTCTTTGCAGCAAACCGTGCCAAATCTGCCCAAGAACTCTCACCAGGGTTCGCAATGTGCCACAAACCGTTCTCGCTATCAATTAAGAGGTCAAGGCTGGCATTGACCAGATCCGGAACGTAGGTCGGTGAAACGACCGAATCTTCTGCCGCAATAAAGGGTTTTCCTGCCGCTAGGGTGCGGAGCGCCATTGTAATAAAGTTGTACTCGTCCCACGGCCCGAAGAAGGCGCTGGTGCGGACGACGAGCGACGAGGGATGAAACTTTAGAACTTGCGACTCAGCTTCTACTTTGCTGCGTCCATACACATTGAGCGGTGCAACAGCATCGCTCTCCACATAAGGAGCAACACCAGTTCCATCAAATACCAGATCCGATGAGAAGGTGAGCAACGCCACTTTCTGCATCGCGCAAGCAGCCGCAAGAGTTGCTGGGCCAACTGCGTTTTCGCGCAGACAAGCATCCGGTTCGCGCTCCGCATCATCTACGCGAACGTATCCAGCCGCATTTACAACCGCCCAAGGCTTGAGTTCAGCCAGTACCCGCTTAACCGAGGCAGGATCGGCAATATCCAGTTCCTGACGGTTAAGGAGGTGATAGGGGATACCCCGGATGTCGCAAATTCGAGCAAAAGCTTTCCCCAGCGTGCCTCTCGCTCCAATAATGGCGAGCGGACGCGGTGAGGAAGAACGGACAGGTGTGGAGGTGCTTAGGTACTGAGGACTGAGGTGCGTTTCTGGGTTTTTGTGCCTCTGCGCCTCTGCGCCATTGCTCTCCGCAACGGGTGGATAGAGCAGTCGCTGGTTTCTATGCCACCATCCTGGCACATCCAAAAGGGGATGGTGAGGCATCTCGCCGCGTGCCAACTCGCGCAGCATATGGGCGATCGCAGTTGGGCGGGGTTCGGGCGATCGCAAGTCGAACACCCCAGGCTCGTAATGACCGTTATCTTTTGTTACCAAGCTAGTCCAGTCATAAGAACCCAGGAGTGACCAAGCAGTGATAGCCCGCAGATCGATGCCTTCGGAACGCAGACGGGTTGCTGCTTCCCACACCTCTTTAACCCAGCGCAGTTGTTCCTCGCGGGTGCAACCGTGATGGACTTCAGTGACCGCAATTGGCAAGCCGTAGCGTTCCCATGTCTCTTTGATTAGCGTGTAGGGTCCGGCGATTCCTTCAGCACGCACCCGCACTGCCTCGACATCTGCGTACTGCTGCCGCCCATTTCCGCCGTGCGTCCACTGGGGATAGCGTTCTAGGCGCTCATCCAGAAAGCGATCGCTCGTTAAGTAGTGGTTAATCCCAATGATGTCCGGCGGGCAGGGATTTTCTAAAAACCACTCCAGTTCAGCTTCAGGAATTCCAACTTTACATAGATATTGCCACATCGGGCGATCGGGATTGAGGCGACCAGACAGCAGATCGAAACTCAGCCAGCGACGCTCATTTTCAAACTCTGCTTGGTACGCCATCTGTGGCGTGCTGAACACCTTGCACAAGTCCTCGGTTTGCACCAGCTTTGCGTCTGGGTTAACTTGGCGAATGGCCTGCATTGACAGGATTGTGCCGCGGAGTTGCGTCAGCAATGCCTGCAAGAAAGTTAAACTATCCCGACCGTGAGGATACCAGTGACCGTATAATCCGCTAAAACGCGCTGTCGTGAGCGGCTCGTTAACAGGGGTGTAATTTTCCACCCACGGATAGCGTTGGGCAACGGCTTCGGCGAACTGGGCAAGCCCAGGGGCAAAGGTGGGATTCACCAGGCTCGTATGGCGAGGGCCACTGCCGTGGTGAACTAAACCGACAATGGGACAGATACCGAGTTCGCGCAAACGTCCCAGTCGTTCATCCGCCCAAGACCAATCGGCACTATCTGGCCCATCAGGGGCGGTTAATTCCCAGAGGATCGGGTAGCGAATGGCACTCACGCCGAGTTCGGCAAACAAATTGAGGTCACTTAAGCGCGTTTTGTGACCGTTTCGTTCCAACTGGTTGAAATAGCGATCGCCTACGCGGTTAACGGTACACTCTACTCCAGCCCACATCTCCAATTTAGAGTTTTGAGTTTTGGGCTTTGAGTTTTGAGTTCGTTCAGAATTGCTAATGATTAGTTCTTTACTTAAGGCTGCTCTTATCATTCCTCACCCCCGAATAACTTGTGCATGAAGTGTCAGTAGCCCATGACTCATGGCTATTGTTTCCGATGTTTTATTCATCGTTCATGGCAGTAAAAATGATTCAAGCAAGCATTAGTCATTAGCAAATCCCTAATGACTAATGACTGTTGACTACTGACTAATGACTAACGGCTTTTCCTTGACCGTTTCCGTTTGTAGTTGCAACTTCTGTCTGCGGGCGTTGTTCAACGATTTCACTGAGAGAAACATTCTGGGTGTAGTTGCTTCTCGCTTCCACAGGTTCTAAAGTGATTGGTTCTTGTTTCGTGCCAATCTGTTTGTGAACCGTGAGCGCCTGAGCCACGCATTGATCCATGTTGTAATACTTGTAGGTCGCCAAGCGTCCGACAAAATGTACCCCCGGCGTTGCATCAGCCAATGCCTTGTATTTCTTGTAGAGTTCGGCATTTTCTGGGCGTGGTACTGGGTAGTAAGGATCTCCCTCTGCCTGGGGATACTCGTAAACGATGCTAGTTTTACTGTGTTCTTGTCCGGTCAGATACTTGAACTCAGTGATGCGCGTGTATAAATGCTCATTGGGGTAGTTTACGACTGGCGCTGATTGATGCACAGGCTTGTTGTGCGTTTCATGCTTGAATTCAAGGGAACGGTAGGGAAGCTTTCCATAGCGGTAATCGAAGTAAGCATCAACAGGCCCGCTGTAAATCATTTCCCGGTACGGAATGACTTTCTGAATTTCCCGATAATCGGTGTTCAGCATGATTTTGATGTTCGGATGAGACAACATCTTCTCGAACATTCGGGTATAGCCGTGCAATGGCATCGCTTGATAGCTATCGGTGAAATATCGATCGTCTCGATTGGTGCGGGTAGGCACCCGTGAGGTGACTGACTTATCGAGATCCGAGGGATCGATTCCCCATTGTTTGCGCGTGTAGTTCCGGAAGAATTTTTCGTACAATTCCCGCCCTACTTTGCTGACAACTACATCTTCGCTGGTACGGATCTGTTCTTTTTTCTCAGCAACCGAGGCGAAAAATTCTTCGAGTTGAAAGGAGGTGAGACTGAGTCCGTAAAGTTTATTAACGGTGTCGAGGTTGATGGGCATGGGTACCAGTTGACCGTCTACACTCGCCAAAACGCGGTGTTCGTAAGAGCGCCATTCGGTGAATTTGGAAAGGTACTCAAAGACTTCGCGGGAGTTGGTATGAAAGATGTGAGGGCCGTATTTGTGTACCAGAACGCCCGCATCATCGTAATGATCGTAAGCATTGCCGCCAATGTGCGATCGCTTGTCAACCACTAGAACCTTCTTGCCCGACTGAGTCGCCAGCCGCTCTGCAAGGACACTTCCAGCGAACCCTGCACCCACAATAAGATAATCGAACATTCTAAAAGCCTCGCTTATTTAATAGAAATATGGCGGTGAAACCCTTACGGGAGTAAGGGAAAAATGAAACGGCTACCCTTGGGTAGAAAGTAAAAATTGAAAAACTGAAAAGTCAGAAAATAAACCAAAAACCAGTCTTGATTCGCTTTGAGCGGACTAGCTCAGGATGTTTGTTGAGGTTTGTTAACCGAGGTAACTCCTGCACGCTCGTCCATTTGAGACGCTGAAGTTTTGGCAACGCGATCGCGCAATTCTTGAGATACACTCGTGTCGTTCATTACACCCTCAATCAGTTGCATCATCCGCGCCCAAGTGGAATCCCATGAATTCTGCGCTAAGAAAGCATCCACCTGACTCAGCCATGCCGAGCGATCGTAATTTTGCTCGATTGCTGCTTCGGCTGCGGCGACGAAATCTGCGACGGTATCTGCAATCTGCACTAAACCCATCTCTCCGTAAGGACGAACGACATCCCGGATCGAGGTAGATACAACTGGCTTCCCAGCGGCGAGGTATTCTGGAGTTTTGGTAGGGCTAATAAAGCGGGTTGACTCGTTACGAGCAAAAGGCAACAACGCTACATCCCACCCAGCAAGATATGCAGGCAATTCTTGATAAGACTTCCCACCCAGATAGTGAAGATTGGGATGTTGGGGCAGCTCTTTGGGGTCTATTTTGACGACTGGGCCAATGATAACCAGATGCCAGTCAGGTCGCGCTTGGGCCATGCCACTCAGCAGTTCCAGATCCATGCGCTCATCAATTACCCCATAGAATCCCAGACGCGGGTGGGGAATATTTTTTTGATCTGCTGGTTCCTCTGTCAGAGTTTTTGCTTGTGCAAAGTGCGCTCTCTCGATGCTACTGGGGAAGGCGTGGGCATTCGGGTGCTGGTTGCGCTTGGCTTCGTAAAGGCTCTGTCCGCCTGTAAATACCAAATCTGCACGTTTAAAGAGTTCGGCTTCGCGCTCAATCATCACGGGTGGCGCTCCCTTAAATGCAGATAGCTCATCCATACAGTCGTAGACAACGACTAAAGGATCTAAGTGGTCTGCGATCGCGATTGCCATCGGTGTGTAATACCACAGGATATACTCGCGGATCTGCGCTTGTGCTAACAAATCATCGAGCATCCCCTTTTGAGCAGCAATGATTTCTTCCTCACTCATTCCTTCGCTCAAGTAAGGCACCACCACCGAGACACCACTCTCGCGGAGGCTAACATCCAGCCGCCAAGATGGATCGGAACTGAAAATCGGTTCTTCAATGAAGAATACTCTTCGCTGCTTTGCACAGCGGCTCAAGAGATGTTGCGGTCGTTGGTAGACAAAATCCCAACGCAAATGCGACAAACAAATGAGCGCCGGTGTATTTGACAAGGAATCAGAACCATCCGACTGTAATGTTGGAAATGCACTCGCTGAGGGAGACTCAAGTGCATCTTTTATGGAGAACTGTATCTCCCATGCCCCACCATTACTCACACTATTCTTTATCAAATTTTTGGGCTGGGACATAAATAGCCTCAGATATTTCGTAGATTGGATTTAAGCTTTCAGAATCGCCTACCTACACACAAAGAAGAACAAAGTGGAAAGCCTTGAAGTGAAAAGAACACTTAAAATTAATTCCTAGCTATAACTACAAAAAGCAGCTAGAAATGATGTTTTCCTGCCTTGTTTACCCTTTTTGCGACTCTAAAGCAGTTTTATTGACTTCGCACTTCTGCTTAATTTATCGGGTTTTATTACCATCCGCTTCTGCCTGGAGAAGGAATTTGCTGCCACTGCTAAAAAAATAATAGCTATTGTTGAGTTCTAGCTTCTACCAGAGGAATGACGCGACTTCTTCCTAAAGAATAAATTTAATGTTAAATTAGTTTGTGCTAAATAATACAAAATGCCTAAGTATAGTGACTTTTAATGGGAGTAAACAAGAGATGCGGGTGGGTTGCAGGACTTAGAAGACAATGCTTCCAAGTAGCAGCATTATTGCATCCCTATTCGATGGCTGTAGTAGCTTCAGTAACGAGCGCACGTAATCTCACGTAATTTGTTTTACGCCGGTTTATCATTTTAGGTGCTTGCGTTTTAGGTTATTCAATAAGAGTTATATTCGCCGAAGCTGTGCGCTTAGCGATCGCTCTAAATGGATTGAATAAAGGTGAATTAAATGCTTGTATCCTAAAAAAATACAGCACTAAATTTATATAATTTATGCTTTATGTATCACCTTTAGTAGCAAATACAAAAGGTGTGCAAAAGTTTTTCGTAAGTATTTTAATAGCTAAAGCTACTAAAGAAAATATATTATTTAGGCTTTAAATAAAAACCTTAATAATATATTAATAATTTTTATTGAGCGTGGAGTATACTTCGAGGAATTGCCTCGAAAGGCCTTCTGCAAAGTTACTGAACAGTAGATAGTAACTTCTCTAGGAGAATTTGGCGAACCTCCCAAAGGGAGTGATGAATCTTGACTCTGTTTTACAAACTGAGCGTTGAGCGATCGCTTGCTCAGAGAAACTGTAAAGCAGATGGATGAAAGGGGAAAATAGCCAAGGAAAGTTAATCACGAAGGGAAAATATTTTCCCCTCGATGACACAGTCTCAACTAATCACTAAGCTTATCTGCTGTGCTATCGAGAGAAGCATAGCATAGCATAGCTCCCCATAGAACTGTTTGTATTCTTAAGCACACACTGGCTTAAAGTAAAGTCAATCCTTCAGGGAGAGGTGGGTCTGTTCCTCTGGTAGAAGTAAAGAGAACTGATGGCAGTTATTCTTCCTAAGAGCGATCGCATCTGAGGAGAATAGCAAAACGCTCTGGTAATTCCAGACCCGTATTCTAAACCACGATCGTCCTAGATCGGGACTTCATGAGCGGGAAGTATATCCAGTCTTCGTAATTTAGCTGCCCATGAAGTTAACAAGACTGTTTTTGAATAATAACAAATCGCAGAGTTCTAGAGAATAAGAAAAACCACTACGATGAAACCTTCTAATTTGTCCAAAGTTCTTTTTGCAAGTACCTTTGCCCTCACTGTAGCGGCTCTACCCTTAACTCTGCCTTCTGTTGCCCAAACAGGCGGTGGTGCTGGTGGTTCAGCTTCCGGTACTGGTACGGGTGCAGGTGGCGCAACTTCTGGTACGACGGGTGCAGGCGGTGCAACTGCCGGTACCACAGGCGCAGGCGGTGCAACTTCTGGTACCACTGGCATCGGTGGCGGAACTGCTGGTACTACAGGTGCAGGCGGTGGCGGAACTGTCGGGACAACGGGCGCGGGTGGAGCAACTTCCGGTACCACTGGCATCGGTGGCGGAACTGCTGGTACTACTGGCATCGGTGGCGGAACTGCCGGGACAACGGGCGCGGGTGGAGCAACTTCCGGTACCACTGGCATCGGTGGCGGAACTGCCGGAACCACAGGCACAGGCGGTGCAACTTCTGGTACTACTGGCATCGGTGGCGGAACTGCCGGAACCACAGGAGCAGGTGGCGCAACTTCTGGTACCACGGGTGCAGGTGCTACTTCCGGTACCACGGGTGCAGGTGGCACTACTTCAGGGACTTCTACTGCTCCTTACGGCACAGTCACAACGCCTGGGGGTGCAACAGGGACTACCGCGGCTCCTGACGCCACGACTACGACGCCTGGAGGCACTACTTCAGACACAACTACGGTTCCCGGTAGCACAACTCCCAACGGCGCTACTACAGACACCACTTCTTACCAAGGAGTTCAGTCTGCAAGAGGCGATCGCAACTCCAGTTGGGGCTGGTTAGGCTTGCTGGGTCTAATCGGTCTAGCTAATCTGTTCCGCAAGCAGAACCATGAAACTGCACGTCAGCGTTAAACCAGCGTTAAACCAAGTCTTTAAAAACCAAAGCTAACAACAAAGCCCTGGCTGTAAACCAGGGCTTTACTCATATATATGTAATTTTTCAAAGTTTAGGAAAGTTTAGGCGATCGCTTTCAAGCTTTACACAGATCCCAGAATTGAATCCAGCCCCCATTGATGCTTCAGCAGGTTCTGATAGATATTGTCTCGAATTATCATTTGCTTATGTAGCTGAACCAAAAATTGTTGAGCTTGCTCGCGAGACATATGCTGCACTTGATCTGCAAAAGAAATTAGGCTAAATTCTTGCTCTAAAGACAATTCAATGGGGCGTTCCATAATATTCTCCTGTGCCCAACTAGGCCAAAAACTAAAGTTAAGTAATTGATATGTGTCTGAAAATGAAGCTAAATGAACCAGTTTATTTAAACTTCTTTTGTTGCCTGACAATTACAAAATATCATTTTCAAGTTTGCAGCTTCCTCTTCCACCCGATGTAACTTTAATTTCCTTAAGAAATAATCCGATAGATTTATTCAATAAGGATTAGCCAAATATCTAACACTTCTTTGCACTCAGGCTGTTTGAGCTGTCGGAGAGTGAAGGGCAGCACGAGCAGACTAAAGTTGGATAATACCCATCTGCTTGCGTGTCAGATTGAGAGAGTCCTTTGTCACTATCGGATCTATCTGAACTTTTTTACAGGACACAAGAAAAATAAACTCTCTTTCCGCAGTGATGGGTAAAGGATAGGCATCTCAGGGAAGGAAGGCTAGAAGGTTAGGTTATTCTGCCGTATTTGCTTCAAATAAAAATCGTTAATTTCTGAATTAAAGCAAATTTGCTTAAATTAAGCCATTTATTAGTGATTCTGACCATTTTTGGATCTATCCCCAAACAAGGAACATACTTCTAAGCAACCCTTCTAATAGAAAATATCCACTTAAACTAAATAACAAGCTCCTTCATCTATAGACCTGTCCGAAAGCTCAACTCCAAGCGAACAGCACAAAATATAACTACTTGTCAGCCAGGTTTAGTGACTCGCTAGCAGCGTAGGTTATCAAACCGAGCGCCCCTCACCATCGCCGGGAGGGATTGGGAGATGCAGGTTTGCCTCTGAAGATAAGAGGAGGGGGTTCTACTGTCCCCCTTAAACGGGTATCCCTAATCTACATAGCGATTGTCCTGATATAGCTAGCTCAAAGCTGAAGCCAACAGATAACAAAAAGGCTTCCTAGACCCTTCTTCTTCCAGGCTCTGATCTAATGAAACAACTCGCTATTTCTCAATTCCGTAAATATGGCTTAATTGGCGTTATCTCATGCGCCACCATGCTAGGGCCAAGTTTCTGCCTCTTGAGTCAAGCAAAAGACTATTCCGCTACTCAAGGTCATCCCTCCCTTGCTTCTGGCTTAATATGGCCCACTCAAGGGAATCTCACTCAAGGCTTTAATACTTATCACGAAGGAATTGATATTGCTAATAGCACTGGAACTCCGATTGTTGCTGCCGCATCGGGTACAGTCATCAAAGCTGGTCGTGATGATTCGGGATGGGGATTAGGCAACGTAATAGAAATCCAGCATCCTGATGGAAGCCACACGGTGTATGGTCACAATAGTCGTCTTTTGGTGAGTAAAGGTCAACAAGTTACTCAGGGTCAAGTAATTGCTGAGATGGGTTCGACAGGGAATAGTACAGGCCCTCATCTCCACTTTGAGTATCATCCTGATGGTCGTCTAGCGGTTGATCCGGCTGCCGGATTGCCCTCTTTAGTCGCAGGCAGGATTCCACCGCCGCAAAGAGCAACCGCTGCGCCTAAACCGATTGATCTGCCTCCAGTGGTTTCTCAGACTGTACGCAACAACGCGGACACGAGAGGCAACACCACACTTTACCCGAATCTAAATGTTTATTCTGGGGGTCGTCAGCAAGGGAACTCTCTTCGAGTACCGCGCGCGATCGCACCCAAACCACTGCAACCGATTGCAGTGACTCCGGCACCAGCGACTTATGCTGTTGCTGCGACTTTCAATCAATGCGGCAACCCCTTGATTGAAGGTGAGACGGCAAGCTCTCTGGTGAAAGTTTGTCGGGAAAATGGTCAATTGTTTTATATGGGGCAATTAAAGCAACAACCGAGCGCTTCGATGCAGCTTGCGGCTTGGCGTGTTGGGCAGGATCGGTATCAAGCGGATAACGGCAGTTATTCTTATTTTATTAGTCCACGCGGAGTAGAAGTTTGGCGAAATGGTCGTCAGCTCCGTTCTGAGCCTTTTAACGGTTCTTTGAAGATTTCACGGTTCTAAAAGGTTTGGTTTGACGACTGATGGTTACGAATCTTCAAAGAACGTGCTAAGAGAAAGTGCTACCCGATTTCTTCTCTAGATAGACTATCAGGTTCTCTATGGGCGATCGCTCTTTCTACCCTGATTTTCCAAGGGAGGTGACAAAGCGATCGCCTTTTCTTTACTTCTTCTTAATAAAACTTATTTTTCTTCACTTTTTTTCTGAATAAAAAATTAAGATTTTAAGATTGCGATAATGTCTACCTTATTGTTTGACTATTGTGAGGAGTTAAAGCCTTACAGTATTGATTAACCAGATAGACAAAGCGTTCTGACCGACACGAGCATTACCATCTCGCATCGATGCAACTTTTCTGAAGGTGCGTCAGTGCGGGAAAACAGCGATCGGACAACTGAGCAAACGATTTATTCTAAAGCGGGAATAGACCAGATATTTCTGGAACTTGACTCGTTGATTGAATTGCCATCTGTCAGTTCACATTATTTGTGTATTGCTGAATTGTCTGTATGTCTTGGAACGGCTACAGTTGAACGTCTCATTTAGAAAGTAAATTGCACATTAGGTTCCTCTAATGTGGCTGAAACTCAACAATTCATAAAAAATCACCTGAGTTTCCGAAAAATGTTTCCGAAAAACTCAGCAGCCATCCTGAAGCATCACAAAGTGTTTCTCAACCATACGGAGAAAAATCATGGAAACTCTTGCTTACATTCATGTTTCTAATACCTATGAAGAGGCAGAAGCTGGTATCGAGTATACTCTGCGTGACTTTTCGCTGAACTGGAAGCAACCACCGAGTTCAGCTTGGCTGGGTTTACTTGGTGTAGCTTTCTTGTTCGGAGGTCTCAGCGAGATCCAACCAGCTAACGCAGCACAGTATTTTGTAAATACAAACGGCAGTTGTCTCAATGCTCGCTACGGTCCCAGCACACGTTACGGAGTGCATAGCTGCGTCCGTAATGGAGCTGCACTTGCACCAGTTGTGGCTTATCGCAACGGGTATGCAAAGCTTTCTACGGGCCGTTATGTTGCTGCTAACTATATCAGCACGAGACCAGGTTCTGGTTCTAATCCTGGTTCTGGTGTTGGCGGTTCCTTTCTCCGCCTAGGCTCTAGAGGTTCTGCTGTTCGACAAGTTCAATCTGCTTTAGGGGTTTCACCGACTGGATATTATGGTTCGGTGACTCAAAGAGCAGTCCGGAATTTTCAGTCGAGAAATGGCTTACGTGCAGATGGAGTAGTGGGACCGCAAACTCGCAGAGCGCTGGGAGTATAGAGAAGATTTAGCTAAGAAGCTGGTCTATCTATCCTAGAACGAGCTGAGTTAACCTCATTTCATCGAATTGATTTTACTGTTTAACAAGAATAGGGCGCACAACTGCGCCCTATTCTTTTGGGTTTCACTCAAATTTGGGATGGGGTGAGTTTGCAGTCGATTGGTAGCAAAACTCAGTTAAATATCCCATCCTAAAGACTTCGCAACTTGATCTGCCAGAGTCATCGGGTCGAAAGGTTTCGCAATTACTGCCTTTACTCCTAGTTGAGCAAAACGGCGTTGGTCAGCAGCCTGCATTTTAGCCGTCAACAACAGCACGGGGATGTGCTGGGTTACTGGATTGGCTTGCAGCTGTTGAAAAGTCGTTGTACCGTCCCAGTCGGGCATCATCACATCTAGAAGGATGGCGTCAAGTGGTTCAACTTCAGCCTTGGCAAGCCCTTCCCTTCCGGAACTCGCTGTCATAACGTCCCAGCTGGCGACCATTTCTAAGCTTAGCTGAGCCACTTCCCGAATATCCTCTTCATCATCAATTACCAGGATGCGCTTCGTTGTCACCATTGCAGTTTTCCTTCCTGTTGGGAACCATCCGATTCAGCAAGGCAATGATGCGCCCTTCAAATTGTTCTGGAGTAATCCGACCTTTAGTTAGAAACTCGGTTTGTTCTAGCCGCAGCCGCTCTCTTTCGGCGTTGTTCAAATCCTTAGCAGAATATACCACGATTGGAATTTGGCGCAGGCGATTGCACTGACGCAGCCAGTCTACTACAGCAAAACCATCGTACTCCGGCAGTACGATATCCAGCACTAGCAGATCGGGATTGATATTTGCTAATTTTTGAATTGCCTCGCGTCCGTTCTTCGCGTGAATCGTTTCCAAACCGTGGCGCTCAAACCGAGCAATCAGTACCCGCGCCAGATCCAGGTCGTCTTCCACCAGCAAAACTCTAGCAATCTTTGCCTGTTGCAACGACTGCTCCAGCGCTTGAAATAAGGATGCTTCATTTAAGGGTTTGCGAACCCAGCCGGTAAAATCAGGAGGGCGCGGCTTGTCATCATCTGAGTTTGGTGGAAGCAATACCTGAGGCGGAATGTCGTTGATTGTAGAATCCGCGCTGTCAATATTAGAACTGGCTGCATTTTCCATTGCAATTGCATTGGAAGCGATCGCATCTGAAGGTTCAGACGGCTGCAACTGACTCAGATCGGTTTGCAGAAGGTTTCCATCTAGCAGGCTACTTAAGGTCTGATTCTCTAAAGAAGATTTGAGGAGATTACTCTGCTCTGGGGATAAAACGCTGAAAATGACGATGGGAATTTCCCTTGTATCGGGTCGCTGTTTCAAAACCGCCATTGTTTGCCAGCCGTTCATACCGGGCATAATCAGGTCGAGCAGAATCACCGCAGGTTGCTCCTGTAGCGCCAATTCTACCGCTTCTTGACCTGAGAAAGCCGTCTTGACTTGGTAGCCGCGCTGTTCTAATAAAGTTTGGACTACAGCACAGACCGCAGGCTCATCATCGCACACCAGCACGAGAGGCGTACCTAGTGCATTCTCAGCATCCGAAGGTAAGGGCACGGCACTGTCCTGAGTATCCACAGGGGAGTATTCGGCTTGGGCTGTCGTCACATCTCCCGGAGGCAGATTCTCCCGTTCATCCTCAGCATTCAGCATTCGTGTCTCACCACTCAAAAGGGGCAGTGTAAAGAAAAAGGTACTGCCTTCATTCAGCGTACTTTCGACCCAGATACGACCTCCATGCTGTTGCACAATGCTGCGACAGATTGCTAACCCCAGTCCTGTGCCACCTTTATCGCGCGAGTCAGAGGCATCAACTTGTTGGAATCGGTCAAAGATGCTTTCCAGCTTCTGTGCGGGAATCCCTCGTCCCTGGTCTTTCACTTTGAACAATACTGTGAGGGTGAGAGGTTGAGGAAGTGAGGGGGTAAATTCTTTCCCTGTTCCACCCTCCCCGGCTCCAGAAGCGGGAAATCGCGTCTCTACAAGCGGCTCCCTGGTCTGCTGAATTTCGGCGCTGAGATAGACGCTGCTGCTAGGAGGCGAGAATTTGATGGCATTGCTGAGTAGGTTCGTCAGGGTCTGGATGATCCGGTCAGGATCGGCGTACAGTTGGGCGGATAGGGGAGACACGGATAGGGTGACTCCAGCTTTGTCAGCCATTGCCCGCATCACCTCTGATGCCTGAAGCATTAGAGTTGCCGCATCGCAAATCTGATTCTCCATCGCCACCTGACCCGACTCGATGCGCTCAATATCGAGGATGTCGTTAATCAGGCGCACTAAGCGGTCGGTATTCGAGACGGCAATCTCCAGCATCCGTTGAGCCTTTTCCGGTTTAGCAGTCAGCAGACCCCCTGCCAGCAAGCCGAGGGCACCGCGAATCGAGGTTAGGGGCGTCCGCAGTTCGTGACTGACGATAGAGACAAACTCATCTTTGAGGCGTTCTATGGCGCGGCGATCGCTAATGTCACGAGCGATCGCTGAGGCACCCGTCACCTGACCCACCCGATTCTTAATTGGAGAAATTGTAATGGCAACATCAATTTGGCTACCGTCTTTTTTAAGGCGCACGGTTTCATAAGGGGGGATGCGTTCTCCCTGCTTGATTCTTGCCAAAATTGACGGCATCTCATTGAAGCGGTCGGGTGTCAACAGAATCGAGATTGGCTGTCCCTTGACTTCTTGGGCGGTATAGCCATAGATTCGTTCAGCCCCAGAGTTCCAGCTGGTAATGATTCCATCTAGTGTTTTGCCCACGATTGCATCCTCTGAGGACTCAACAATCGAGGCTAGTTGGGATAAAGCTTCCTCCCCCCGCTTGCGTTCGGTGATGTCTCGTAAAATTACGGTAAATATTTTTTCCCCAGCTAATTCCAGCTTAGAAATGGAAGCTTCCGCTGGAAACTCCACACCATTTTTACGCTGTCCAAAAACCTCGTTGCGCTCTCCCATCTTCCGGGCGGTACCCACAGAAGTGTCAAAATTGCGAATATGCTGACGGTGAGCGATCGCAGCCCGCTTTGGCAACAGCCAATCCAGGGACTGACCAATTACCTCATTGGCGGTATAGCCAAATATTTTTTCCGCCCCTTGGTTAAATAAGGTAATTTGTTGAGTTTCGTTTACGGAAATAATTGCATCCTCAGCAATATCTAAAATCCCAGCCAGTCGCGCTTGCGATGCCTTTCTCTCCTCCTCTGCCAACTTGCGCTGCGTGATGTCTTGAATCTGAGCAGTAAACAACGGTTCACCCTTGGCATTATGCACCAGCGATCCACTCAAGAAAATCCATACAATGTGTCCCTGTTTGTGGAGGTATCGCTTCTCCACGTTGTAATGCTGAATCTTGCCAGCCAGCATTTGGTGCATATATTCCAGATTGGTTTCTAAATCGTCTGGATGCGTAATCGCTTGGAAGTTCCTAGCCAATAATTCTTGCTCCGAATAGCCAACGATCTCGCATAAAGAACGATTAACTTCCAGCCAGCGTCCATCTGTCGCCACCAGCGCCATTCCCACCGCCGCATAGTCAAAAGCACTCCGAAATCGTTCTTCGCTTGCTTGCAGCGCCTCCTCTATATGCAAGCGGTAGGCGATTTGGTTTTCCAGTTCTCGGTTCGTTGCTTCCAACACTGCGGGGCTTGGGAGAGCAAGCGCTTGAGGAACCAAGGGCACCAGAGACGCAGCCGTGTACACCGAAACTAAAGCGGTAATTGCTTTGACGAACCCAGACAGCCAATAGGTAGGATGCCAAAGCGTCCAAATCTCCATGACATGGGTGGTACCACACGCGATGATAAATGAGCCAAATAGTAGAAAAATCCAGTCAAATGGGAGATCCTCACGCTTTCGGACAAAGTAGAACAGCGTCACTGGGATCGAATAATAAGCAAGGGCAATCAGAGAATCGGACACGATATGAAGCCACACCAAACCAGGCTTCCATAGGTAGCAATGACCGTGAGCGATAAACCCTCCTGAACTAAAAAAGACGTTTAAAAATTCCAGCATCCAGCTTCTTTCCTTACCCTTGAAGTAAAAAAGACGTTTAAAAATTCCAGTATCAAGCTTCTTTCCTTAGCAGCTTGAGTCTACCTTAAAGTAAATTTTCTGGCAGGGCGATAAGATACTCTCAGAAGAGGCTTTAATAACCTCCATTCCCCTCGCTGGTAATCCCATTTTGTTTGACCGTTACCATGTTTGATTTCATGAAGCTACCAATTGGTAGAGACAAGGAGAATCGTAAGTTTTTTACAATCTAAAATAGTATAGCAATCAGATTTAAGTTATGAGGTAGAGGTTCAGCTCCCCGACTTCTTAGGGAAGTCGGGGAGCTGACCTTCTAATCAGTAAAATTGCTATCAACTCATTCTGCTGGTAGAGGGATGCATAGCTTTCCTAGCCAAACCTATAAACTTTATCAGTGTTTATTTTCTCTGCGACCTCTGCGATTCGTTAAAAAAACATTTCAAAAATTAAATTTAATTACGATAGCCTTTATTATTTTATCAATATATCTTTTTTCTTTAAAATGGTTTATATAGGTGGAACTAATTCTTATATTATTAACTACAGATTTTAGCAAAGGTGCGTTTGCCAATCAGCCTATGAATCCAGAAGACATTCGGATAGCGATCGCGCAAGCTAGAGACGCTTGGATTGCGCGTGACGGCGAGGCTCTAGCGGCATTGTTTACGCCCAACGGTGAAATCATCGTACCGGGTCAACGATGGCAGGGGCAAGAGAGAATTCGGCAAGAAGTCGCTCATTTTGCTCAGCAGTATTCAGATGTAAGAATTGAGATTCAGCAGGTTATCGTTGATGGCGATCGCGCAGTCGTTGAGTGGTATTACGAAGATACTGAAAATTCAACTGGTCGTCGTAACAAAGCCGATGATGTTATTGTTATTAGTTTCAAAGAGGGTTGGATTACTCGCTGGCGTGAATATTTTGATACTGAAACACCTAAGTTAAGAACATGATAATTAATTCTGTCAAAATTTAAATGAGGTGAGGAAACTATGAGCGATGAGCAAGAGGTATTAGCCGCAAATCAGGCTTTCTATCGAGCCTTCGAGAAAAAAGATATCGAAGCCATGAGTGCAATCTGTTCGCAAGGAACAGGGACTCTTTGTATACACCCCGGACGGAAAGCACTGAAAGGCGGCAAGGAAATTCGCTCTTCCTGGGAACAGATATTTAAAAACACCAGTTACATTGAAATAGAAACAGAGATTGTTACTACAGAGATTCGAGATAATATTGCCTACGTTGTACTTGTCGAAAATGTGTTTCAAGTCAGCGGTGGCAGAAGAGTTAAAGCCCAGTCGATGGCAACGAATATTTTTGAGCGAATGGCACAAACGTGGTATTTAGTCCATCACCACGGGAGTCCTTTAATGCGTTAAAGGTTGGGAAGCCACCTGAAAACGGAGGCTTCCCAACTCTTGTGACGTGGCGTTTGAGGAACGAAACTTAATGTTGACATAGAGATAGAATGAGGAACTACAAATAATTCGCTCCATCTAATTAGTGATTTTCGTTCCTCAATTTCCGAAGTGGATAACAACGTCTCCTAAAGTTTCTGTTGTACCTTACAGAATGCTGGACTAGAGTTGCTTCGCGATAGATTCTAGGGGATTGGGTTGAGCATTTTTTGAAGGTTGTGGCACCACAGTTGGGTAAGGATTAATAAGAGCATCGTCAACCCAGCCGGAATAATATTTGACGCTAGTAGGATTCTTCGACAAATTCACTAACTCCAAATCGCCTCGCATAGCATTAAGGTTAATGCCACCGCTAGGATTGCGCTCTATAGAACCAATGCCTCTAGGACCTCCCCCAGAGTGACACTCACACACTTCATCAAATCCTCGGACAAAGCGCGAACCGTCCCAATGCCAGTCATTACCAGGCCAGGAGACAGGAGAAAACCACACCGGCGGCTTTTCCGATGATCCAAAAATTTCAGACCAAGAAGTTGCCCCCTGCCCATCCAGCGTCACTGTGAAACCTGTTTCATATCTGACTTCGTAACGACCTTTCCGGCGCGGCAGAGGTTGATCGTTACTGGTATAGTCTGTAGGCAACCACCAGAGAACTTCAACGGTTTTTCCCGCAGTCGTATCGAGAGTAGTAGCAGGGGTCTCGTTCAACAATGCGCTGTAGAGAGGTACTTTCTCGGTCGGCAGTTGTGCGGTGATGACAAATCGCCAGCATTTCCAATCAGGATTATCGGGAACTGACAATTGCAACTGGCAGATCCCGTTGCCTGTACCAACCCAAAGCCGATCTGATTCCAGCAATAGCTTATCGGGAATTGTACCGATGAGCGGACTGTTGTCTACGCGGTACGAAGTCACAGAACCAGATTGCAGGTCAGAAGAGTTGGGACGGTACGCGACTAATCCCATTCCTGGTGAATAGTTGTTGCCTTCTCCACTAATTTTTGTTGCCATCCAGAATGTTGGGCGATCGCGAGTTCTTGAAATCTCGAAATCCAGAATCTCTTGTCTATCCATCCCTTGTGGATGAATAACTGTCCATTTCTGCTGCTGCGGCTGATAACCAACGAGAGTTGTTTTGCCGGTATACCCTTCTCCTTGCGGAAAGGCAAGCGACCACCACAAGCGATCGCCTACAATTTTAGCGGCGGTAATGTAAGGAAAGCTCAGACAACCGCCTGTGTATAGGGTTTGAGTTTTTGGTTGCTTATTTTCGGGCGTAATTAGCGTAATTACGACTTTTGCTTCTTTTTGGCAATCTGGAGTTTCTGAATTCCCTTCACGACTTACCCGATATTGATAAGTCTTGCCTTTATGTTCAATCGTTTCGTAACGAGAAGGCAGATTTAACTCTCCTCCCAGTGCTTTTTGATGCTTCTCTGGCTGAGAAACAAAATTTTTGGGGAGACTTCCTGGTTGCACGGAAAAATCGCTACTATTTTTATCAAAGACAAAATCATACTTGCGCGATTGAAACCTTACAGTATCGCCAGCAGTCACAATGTTGCGGATGTGAAAATCAAATTTCCGAGAAGGCGATTCATCTTTATCGGAAACCAGTTTTGGCAATTTAGTTGCTGAAATAGCAGAATTGGTTACACGGGAACCTTTGTCAGTTTGCGAAGTCGTTTTTGGGTTTGAAGCCGTTGATTTAGTAGAATTAGTTACTTGCTCAATTGCCTGAGGAGATTGAGGAGTTTGAGCTGCACAGGCATTGAGAATTCCAACAATACCGAAAATTGCCACGAAACGCTTCATCGAGAGGTTTTCTCTCTTTTTGGAAAACTCATTTAATAGGGAAATCACGTCTAAACACAGATGAACACGATAGAGATAGATACAATCTTCGTTTTTGGATTTCCCGATAAGTAAGGGTGCGAAAAAAGCTTATTTAAATAACACTTTCGCTAACGTTTATTAAAGGTCTACAAAACAGATTTTTTTCCCGTTTCAGCCTTTTCGAGATGTGTCCGTGCCTTGTAGTCGAGAACACCTCGATTCCTTGAAAATTAAATTGTGCGCTTACGTGCTGTCTCGACTAACGCCTGAAAGATGCGTTGCTGATAGGGATCTTGGAGAGCGAGTTCTGGATGCCACTGAAGTGCGATCGCCCAAGGATGCTGTTCGTGTTCCATCGCTTCAATTACGCCATCAGAAGCGCGTGCCGTAACCCTCCACCCTGGTGGTACTGTCCGCACCGCTTGATGATGCCACGAGACTATCTCCGACTCTGTAATGCCAATCATCGCTGCTAGGCGACTATCAGGGTCAATTTGCACATGATGTTCGCAGAAGCGAGACTGATGGGTGCGGTGCGCGATCGCGTCACCAAATTCATCCGGCAGATGCTGCACCAAATTGCCACCTGTTGCGACTACCAAAATTTCCAAGCCACGACAAATCCCTAAGATTGGGATATCTGTCTCTAAAACCAGCTTGGCTAAAGCTAGCTCAAAGGTATCGCGCTGACGATCGACGTTATAAACTGTGGGATGGGATGAGTCGTTGTAAATCGCGGGGTCAATATCACCCCCGCCAGAAAAGATCAATCCATCAATTCTTTCTAAGATGGCTGCGGGATCGGGTTCTCCTGGGGGCAGCAACATCGGTAAGCCACCCGCTAAGCGCACTGCCTCTACATAGTCGCCTCTGATGCTAAACAGGCGCGTATCCATCTGACCAGCGGTAGTAATTCCAATGAGTGGCGGCTTAGATTTCATTTTCTGATGTTAGCAGTTGATCGGGCGATCGCTCTGGCTCCGCAACCTCAACATTGCGAGATTTTATCCCTGATGCGGGGAATCGCAAAATCTCTCCTATTGCTTTCAGTCTCCATCCTGAAAGTAGCTTCCGGCAATAAAGAGCGATCGCTGTCTGTGCAAGGTAGCCAATTGCGAAATCTACCGCAACATCAAACGAGCGATCGCCGTCTTTGCATTCTTAGGCTGAGTTCCCCTTAAGCATGACTGTTTTTGCAGATTTAGCGTGTCGCAGGCAATACAGTTTGCTGTGCTGTCTTGGGAATTTCAACAGCGTATGGAGGCAAGGAGAAAGTAGCTGAATTTTCGAGGGAGACGCGATCGCCTTTAGATCGCCTTTGTTGGGTGCAACGTGCCGTAAACTCTGCATCGGTGAAGCCAAGCCAGAACATCATCGCTGCTGTTTAGTAATTCAGGAAAGTTGATATTTGTGAATATTCCCTAGGGGGTAATCAAATTAGGTTAAATTTAGGTTAAGGTAACATCTACAAGAGATTTTGAAATTAAGACTCAATGTCATAAAAAGATAGCCATGATTAATCCTGACCAAGCGAGCAAAAACAGCTTTCTTTACCCTCAAAGCCGCTATTACGGCTCATTTACGCCCGAACAACTCGCTTTTAATGCCAA
The DNA here is from genome assembly GCF_039961925.1 of Trichocoleus sp. DQ-U1. NCBI lineage: Bacteria > Bacillati > Cyanobacteriota > Cyanophyceae > Leptolyngbyales > Trichocoleusaceae > Trichocoleus > Trichocoleus sp. DQ-U1. Next base: position 49,461 of record NZ_JAMPKB010000031.1, read on the forward strand.
TTTGCAAGAGTTTGCTCATAAAGTTGGCTACATTTCTGCTCTAGAGACCGGAGGCAAGCTTGCTCCCGAACAGGCATATGAACAAGTGAAGCGTCTCTGGAAACAGTTGAAACAGAGCAAGAAGGCACTCTCGATTGGTGGAGATCGACCCTCAGAAATAAGATAGTTTTTAGAGAGTCGCATTATAAAACTGATACAAGCCAGTTGAGCAATGGAATTGCTGAATACCCCTTTTGTTGTCAAAGCGTCATTGAATGGCTAGATAGGAACTGATGACAAAAGTGTTGGTGATTGAAGATGAAGAAGTCATCCGTGAGAGCATCCTAGACATCCTGATTGAAGGAGAATTTATTGCCATTGGTGCTGAAAATGGCAGCATCGGAGTGCAATTGGCAAAAGAATTGCGTCCCGATTTGATTTTATGTGATGTGAGAATGCCAGAACTTGATGGGTACGAAGTTCTCAGGGCGCTTCGTTCCGATCCGGTTACAGCTCCAATTCCCTTCATCTTTCTCACGGCTGATACTACTGAAAACTTCTTTCACCAAGGGCAACTCTTAGGTGCAAACGGTTATCTTGCTAAACCGTTTACAACTGCTTCACTTCTAGAAGCGATCGCTACTCATATGAGAAAATAATCCGACTTTCTTATTCTTAAGCAGGTGCTTGGGAATGTGTATTTAAATTTACGACTAAAGGGGGAGGCGGAGCCTCTCTTTTTTTGTCTTTAGGCAGATGCCAGTAAATGAGGAAAGTTTGGCATGAACAAGCGGCTATTTCTCATTGCTTTCTCATCACGCCTGTAGACTTTCAACGCATACTTGTAGAGAGAGTGCAGGAAGCAACGCCGTGGAAAAAACGGAAAAACAGAAGATGCTGGCAGGCGAGCTATATCTAGCATCTGATCCGGAACTCGCTGCTGCAAGCAAACGAGCGTCTCGTCTGTTAAGAATGTACAACGCTACGACTGAGGAAGAGCTAGAGTTGCGATCGCAAATTCTCAACGACTTGTTCGCTCAGGTAGGCTCAACGGTTCAAATTGTACCGCCATTTCACTGTGACTACGGTAGCAATATTTACGCTGGCAACGGGTTGTACATGAATTATGGATGCGTAATTCTAGACTGCAATACCGTTCATATCGGTGACAATGTTTTGTTTGGTCCCTACGTGCAAATTTACACCGCCTATCATCCGACCGATCCTGCAATTCGGCAAACGGGTCTAGAACTCGCTACACCGATTAAAATTGGCAATAATGTCTGGATTGGAGGCGGCACTATCATTTGTCCAGGGGTAACAATTGGCGACAACACCACGATTGGAGCTGGCAGTGTTGTTGTTAAAGATATTCCTGAAAATGTTGTGGCTGCTGGAAATCCCTGTCGCATTATTCGACCAGCAACTTAAATTTTTGTTGAGTTTAATTAGAATTCATTAGAAAATTTTTAATCATTTAACAGTAGGATGACTCCAGAAGAAACTAGATTACAAGAAGACCGCGATCGCAAAGCTCATTGGCGGCGATGGGGGTCTTATTTGAGCGAACGACAGTGGGGAACGGTGAGAGAAGATTATAGTCCTGATGGCTCGGCTTGGGACTATTTTACTCACGATCAGGCTCGTTCTCGCGCTTATCGCTGGGGAGAAGATGGGATTGCCGGGATTTCGGATAATCATCAGCGGCTTTGTTTTGCGATCGCGCTTTGGAATGGAGAAGATCCGATCCTTAAAGAAAGGCTTTTTGGCTTAACTGGGAAGGAAGGAAATCATGGCGAGGATGTCAAGGAATATTACTTTTATCTTGACAATACTCCCACTCATTCTTACATGAAATGTCTTTATAAATATCCACAACAAGCATTCCCTTATACTCAACTCGTTGAAGAAAATAAGTGTAGAGGTTATCAAGAGCGAGAATTTGAATTACTTGATACTGGAGTTTTTGATTCTGATGCCTATTTCGATATTTTTGTTGAGTATGCCAAAGCTTCACCAGAGGATATTTTAATTCAAATTAGTGCTATCAACCGAGGAACTGAAGAGAAAACGCTGCATCTTCTCCCGACTCTCTGGTTTCGTAATACCTGGTCTTGGAATAATTCTGAAGAGAAGCCCAAAATCAAAAAGCTCAAAAGTGACGAGAATCTAAGTATTTTAGAAGCTACTGAAGCAACGCTAGGCGAACGCTGGCTTTATTGTGAGGGGAATCAGGGTGCGGAAACGCCGCCTCTACTGTTGTTTACAGAAAATGAAACAAATCAGGAAAGATTGTTTGGGGTAAATAATCCCTCGCCCTACGTAAAAGATGGAATTAATAATTATATTGTCAGCGGTCAAAAAGATGCTGTAAATCCTAACCAAACAGGAACTAAATTTGCTGCAAATTATAGATTAAGAATTGCTGCGGGCGAAACCAAGGTGATTCGACTACGACTAACTGATTCACCTGACTTTGCAGAACCATTTGGTGCGGATTTTGACACAGCTTTCCAAAATCGCAAACGAGAAGCTGATGAATTTTACGAAAAAGTTACTTCTCCCTGTTCGCTAACGGAAGACAGGCGAAATGTGCAACGACAAGCTTTCGCGGGAATGTTATGGAATAAGCAATATTATTACTATGTTGTAGAGGAATGGTTAAAAGGCGATCCGATTCATCCGTCACCCAAGTCGCGCCAAAGCATTAGAAATTCTGAGTGGATTCATCTTTTCAATGATGACATTATTTCCATGCCGGACAAGTGGGAATATCCTTGGTTTGCAGCCTGGGATTTAGCCTTTCATGTCATTCCCTTAGCAACAATCGATCCGGATTTTGCAAAGCGGCAACTCGATAGATTGACGCGGGAATGGTATATGCATCCCAATGGTCAATTACCAGCCTATGAATGGGATTTCAGCGATGGTAATCCGCCGGTTCATGCTTGGGCAACATTCCGCATTTACAAGATTGAACAAAAAATGTATGGTCGCGCTGATAAGAAGTTTTTAGAGCGCGTGTTTCAAAAATTACTACTCAATTTTACCTGGTGGGTGAACCGCAAAGATATCGGAGGGAAAAATGTATTTCAGGGAGGTTTCTTAGGAATGGATAACATTGGTGTCTTTGACAGAAATGTAGAACTTCCTACAGGCGGAAACCTAGAACAGTCTGATGGTACAAGTTGGATGGGAATGTACTGTCTAAATATGCTAGCGATCGCGCTAGAGTTAGCGCAAGAAAATTCCGCTTACGAAGATATCGCTAGCAAATTTTTTGAACACTTCCTTTATATCGCTGATGCGATGAACTGTATGGGCGATGCGGAGACATCTCTGTGGGATGAAGCTGATGGCTTTTACTACGATATGCTGCATTTACACGATGGTCGCTATTTGCCCCTAAAAGTGCGTTCAATGGTTGGGCTGATTCCCCTATTAGCAGTTGCCACGATTGAACCAGAAATGTTGGAGAAACTTCCAGGTTTTCAACAACGAATGCAATGGTTTATTCAAAATCGCCCTAACCTGAAGCAAAATGTTGCGTGTATGGAAACGCCAGGGGTTGGTGCTAGAAGATTACTTGCGATCGCTTATCGAGATAAACTCCGGCGGATCTTAGGAAAGATGCTTGATGAAAACGAATTCTTAAGTCTCTATGGGATTCGCTCCGTTTCAAAATTTCATGCGAGTAATCCATACATTTTTAAGGTAAATGGAGAAGAATACCGGGTAGATTACGAACCCGCAGAATCCAGGAGCGGCTTATTTGGGGGGAATTCCAACTGGCGCGGGCCTATTTGGTTTCCGATTAATTATTTAATTATTGAAGCGCTTCAAAAATTTCATTACTACCTGGGTGATGATTTCCAAGTCGAATGTCCCACAGGTTCTGGTCAAATGATGAATCTCTGGGAAGTCGCCACAGAATTGTCGCAAAGGCTAACCCGAATTTTCCTTCAGGATGAATCAGGTAAACGTCCGGTTTATGGCGACTCGGAAAACTTTCAAAATAATCCCCATTGGCGCGATTTAATTCTGTTCTACGAATATTTTCATGGCGATAATGGCGCAGGACTGGGCGCTAGTCATCAAACTGGCTGGACAGGTGTAGTCGCTAAACTCATTCAGCAATGCGGCGAATACGGCGGACAAAATCAAGCTTCCAAACCTGCTCAAAAATAGACGGAACGGTGAACTATTATCAGTAGCAGTGTAATTTTTGCTTACCACTGCAAACTGGACGGGCAAAGTGTTGGGAATTGGGAACCTGGGTAAACCGGAATTCAAGGCTGGAGTCAAATGGTTAGCTTGGTCAGCAGGTCTAGCAGTAGCAAGCGTAGGAGGTTGGCTAGTTTATGGGTTGCTGCTAAATCGCTCCAGCGATCCGGTGGCGGTGCGTTTGGTAAAAGTAGAGCGAGGCACCGTTGAGAACACGATCAATGAAAGTGGCGTGGTTGAATTAGGCGGTCAGCAAACCCTCAAATCCCCAGCGGAAAGCGCTGTGGAACGGGTGTTAGTACAACTTGGCGATCGCGTTCAATCCGGTCAAAAACTCATCGTTCTGCGCGACACCAAGCAAGAAACAAGCCTCGACGCCCAGCAGTTGGAGATTACTAAACAGGAACTCACTTTGGCACGCAGTCGCCAGAAAGTTGTAGAAGCCCAGGAAAGGCTAACAACTGCCCGAAGAGAACTCCAAAATCGTGTCAATCAGCAGGCGGCAATTCGGAAACAGGAACTTAGCATCAAACGCAATCAGCAGAAGATTGCCGAAGCTCAGGAAAAGCTAACGGCTGCCCAACAGGAACTCAAGCAGCTGCAAGTCCTCGCTGACAAAGGCTTCATTCCAGCCAACGAACTCCAGAATCAGCAAGAACAAGTCCGCGATGCCCAGTCTGCTTTACGAGATGCTCAGTTAGAAGCGAGTACAAGTAACTTAGAACTCCAGAACCTTCAGCAGCAGCGTCAAACTGACCAGCAAGAAATCTTAGACAAGGTGGCGACTGCACAAACTGAACTGCGGCAGGCACAATTAGAAGTCGCTACCACCAGTCGGGACATCCAGATAAAGGTGCTGGAAATCAAAAATCTTCAGCAGCAACTCCAAAACAACATCGTCACTGCACCCATTCAAGGGAAAGTTCTCAACATCATGGTTAAGAATGGGAATGGCGTCAACATTGGGAATGACCTGCTGACTTTAGGCGATCCGACACAAGAGTTGGTGAAACTCAATCTTTCCACGCTGAATGCTGCCAAAGTGAAGAGCAATCAACGTGTCCGCATTAGTGTGATTGGTCCCGATGCGAAGAAATTTACCGGACGAGTGCAAAGCTTGTATCCCCAAGCGATCGCTAGCACTTCTAGCAGCAGCGAGCAGGAAAGCCAATCCGGACAAGCCACGGTGCCTGCAACTGTCAAGCTTGACCAACCCACCCGCAGATTAATTCCTAGCAGCCAAGTCAGCGTCGAAATCATTTTGCAGCAGCGCCAGAACGTCGTGGTTTTGAATACGGAAGCCATACAGCGCTCTGGTTCTAAACCCTTTGTCTGGGTACGAGATCAAGGCAAGGCGCAAAAACGGGACGTATCTTTGGGGCTAGAGGGATTAACAACCGTAGAAGTGACTTCAGGTTTGCAACCGGGGGACTCAGTGGTGCTGCCGCCGCCTGATGCTTCCCTAGAGCCAGGAACGCCGGTTATTGTTCAAGAGAAATTAGAAAAGAAAGATGAAAAGTGATTGGTAATTGGTAATTGGTAATCGGTAATTGGTAATCAATATCCTTGCTCTCATGCTCAGCCTGGGAAACAGAAAAAAGAAACATGAGAAGTAATTGGTAATTCCTAATTTTTAAGTTGATATGAGCCTCTCCCCCTTCGACCTCCTCGCACTCACCTGTAACTCGCTACGCAGTAACCCTGTGCGTTCAACCCTTACCACTTTGGGCGTTTTTATGGGTGTAGCAGCAGTCAGCGCCACGCTTCAAGTGGGCAGCATCAGTCGAGCGGTAATTGCCAAGCAACTCGCTGAGAGAGACGCCCCTCAAGTCTCTGTCTACATGAATGGGGAACTCCGGTCAGAAGACATGGAATACTTGCGACAGCGGCTAGAGGGCGTGCGGGCAATCAGTGCCTCTAGTGGGTTCTATCCGAATCCTCAAACCTTATTTCAGGATGAAGAAGCCCAACCTAATATGAGGTCTGTTACTCAAGACTTTCTGCTCACGTCGGGAAAGCAATTGGTAGCGGGGCGCTTCTTCACTCCTGCCGATTTTGAAAACTATCGCCCTGTCGTGGTGCTCGATCAATTTTTAGTAGACAAACTTTTTAAAGGTCAGAAAGCTGTTGGAGAAACCATTTATGCCAATTCAAGACCCTACGTCGTTGTCGGGGTCGTGCCAACCGTTACCCCATCTTTTGGGGAACCTGAAGGTGAGGTATTGATACCGATGTCGTTTTACTACGCCCTGACGGGTAGCCGCGACCTTGGCTCCTTCAAGATACGCCCTTACAAAATAGAAGACTTAGAAGATTTGGCAGACAAAGCCAAGCAACTGATGGAGCAGCGCTTCCCAGGCAAAGAGGTTTATGCCTGGAACAACGTAGACGAAATCTTGGCGCAGCAGCAAACCTTGGAAATGGCATCCAATGGGCTGACAGCCGTGGGAATCATTTCGCTACTCATCGGTGGCGTCGGCATTGCCAATATCACAATCGCAGCAGTAATGGAGCGTACCCCAGAAATTGGGCTGAGGCGGGCAATTGGGGCAAAAAGGCGGGACATCTTGCTGCAATTTATTCTGGAAGCGGCAATCCTGAGTTTATTGGGGGGAACTGCCGCTATTATCTCGGTGCATGGCTTGACGATGGTTGTCGCCGAAACTTTTAAGTTACCTTACGAATTTGAAAGCAAGACGGCTGCTTTGTCCCTAGGATCTGCACTCTTGGTAGGAGTAGGCGCTGGATTTTTGCCTGCTGTGAGAGCTAGTCGGCTCGATCCCGTGAAAGCATTGCGTAACTCTTAGCCTCAGTTACAGGCATTGCGTAAAGCAACTCAATTTTGGATTTTGGATTAAATCGACAATTGTTCAATCTAAAATCTAAAATCAACCAGCTAAAAGCTATCCGCGATCATGCACAAGCACGACAACCCAAATGCCCAACCTCCAGTTTCTAGCGGTAGGTTTTTACCCCCTATCCGCTCTTCTTTTGGGGGTGTGGTTCTGCTTGTGACTGCAACTTTAGGCACGACATTAACGTTAGCCTTCCTTCTTAAGCTTCATTCAACGGCGGTAAGAGCGACGACTGCTAATGCTCGGACAGCGGCTCAGACACAGACGCCGGAACTCGCACGCCCGATTATGGTTCCGCCAACGGATAGAGCAAAGCTCAAAACGGCTCCAGTCTCAGAAAGTCCGGGGGTGAACATAGGCAAAGCAATAGTTTTAGGGGGAACTGGTGTAAAGAATGCGATCGCTCCTTCTTCTCTTTCCCCACTCGCAACTAAAACCAGTCCAACTTTTACGCTTAACACCCAGCCAAGACAATTCCCACCCTCTCCGACTACTAGCCCGCCTTTACAAACAGAGTTGGAGGGATCTAGTATCTCCCCATCGGCAAAAAGTATTCGCCCCCAATCTTCGCCTCCCGTTGCCGCATCTCGGTCAATTTTAAAGACGTTCTCTGAAGCCAGGAAACCAGCCGCTTTATTGGCTCAAGCGCAACCAAAACCCAACCAACAAGAAACCGTAACAACTGGGCGGGGGATTCAATTAACCCTAGCTGATGTTGTTATCTTGGTATTGCAAAACAATAAAGATATCAAAAATGCTTATTTAGAAAGAATCGCCCAAAGACAAGACTTAGCAGTGGCAGAAGATAGATTTGTCCCTGATTTTACGCCTAGATTATCATTTAATCTCGATCGCTTTGGTTCGGGTGGAAACACTAGCACGAATAGCGATCTTGGTGTTGGTGCCACTGTTGAGGTCACGGTTCCTACGGGAGGTAGGCTGAGTTTTGGTTGGGAAACGAACGGTCAAACGTCAAATATAAATAATTTCAATGTTGATAGAGATAACAATCTATTTGGCTCAAATCTTCAGCTACGTTTAACGCAACCTCTATTACGAGGTGCTGGTGTTGCAGTTAATCAAGCTCCTATTGAAATTGCTCGACTCGATGAAAGAGCAAATATTCAAGGTTTAAAATCAACTCTCATTAATACCATCACTGAAGCTATCTTAGCCTACCGCAATTTACTTAGAGCGCAGGAAAGACTGAATATTGAGCAGATTTCTCTAGAAAGCGCCCGCCAAATTTTAGAATTTAACCAAGCCTTGATTGAGGCTGGGCGACTCGCGCCAGTTGAAATTGTTCAAAGCCAGACAGACATTGCAAATAGAGAAGTCAGCTTGTTAGAGGCTCGGAATAATCTGGAGTCTGTCAAATTAACTTTGTTAGATATTCTAGATATCGAGCAAACTCTTAATATTGAACCTGTAGAAAAAATAGTATTGCAATCGAAGTCTTTAGATTTAAATAATCTAAAACAAATTGCCTTTCAAAACAGACCGGATTATTTGCAAGCTCAGGTCAGCCTGGAAAGAACAAAATTTGAAAGATTAATTGCAGATAATAACCGGCGCTGGAACTTAGACTTAGATGCAGGTTACGGCGATTCCTTAGATGACACAACCCAACTAACAGCTGGGTTAATCTTGTCCCGTACCTTCGGCGATCTCACTGTGGAACGAGATTATCAACGAAGTCAAGTAAACTTCCAGAAAGCAGAAAATACTTTAGAAAGTCTGCGTCAAAGTATCGATATTGAAGTAACAGATAGAGTTAGAAATGTAAATCTAAGTCTTCGACAGGTGCAACTTGCCCAGCAAGCAAGGCAATTGGCTGAGAGAACACTACAAATAGAACAAGAAAAACTGAGATTGGGAAGAGGGTCAATTTTTCAGGTTGTGAGTTTTCAGAATAATTTAGTAGAGGCAAGAAACCGAGAACTAGATGCAACGATTGATTATCTCAATGCCTTGACAAATCTCGATCAATCTGTCGGTACCACACTGGAAACTTGGCAGGTGACAATTGAAAGAAAATGATATTAAGTCTCAGGAAAAAAACCATTGTTAAACTACCTGAGTCTCTGTCTCCAATAGGTTTTGCTGAACTTAGGCGAAGGGAAAACTATCTTTTTCCAGCTACTTATTAGCCCTGACGGATTCTATCGGCATCACATCATGAAAGCGGGTATAGTCGATCGAGCGCCGCCCGTCCGGCATCCTAGATAAGATGTCCACAAAACGCATATTCCACAGGATATCGGACGTGGCAAAGGAGTGACGGGCATGGATCGTCTGTGAAACGATTTCGTCTAACCCAGTCAGCATCACGACGATCTCGCTTTCCGACTCAGCCAGGGAGTCTACCGTAACCCCATAAAGCGGACTCGTCTCGTCAATCTGATGCATCACCGTCCAGCTCAATGCAAACATGGATGTATGACTGCGAACTAATTTGAGATCGTAAAACCGACGCATGAATTCTCCCTCCCGATTGACTTCGTTGCGAACTAAAGTCACCCGGATCTGCGCTTCTACAATTACGTCGCGCCGCTGGTTAGCCGTCCGAAACATCAGAGTCGGCACCCCATCATAGGGAGCGATCGCTGCCACGCGACTGAAAAGCACTCTCGCCGTTGGCACGGAGAACCGCGCAAACGCCAGTCCCGTCGCCATTGCCACTCCGAAAAGACCCGCCAGCGCTTCGACTGTCACCACCGCATTCGCGTAAGGCGTACGCGGATACATCGCACCGTAGCCGATAGTCGCCATCGTCTGGACGCTGAAAAAGAAGGCGTCAAGGAAGGAACCCGGTTGAGCGTTCTGGATGCAATCTCCTCCAGCTAGATAGATGAGGGCAAACACCGCGTTGGAGACTAGATACAACAGACTGAACAGCGCTAAGAACCATCCCCAGGAAAGGGTAAGCAGCAAATGATATAAATCGCCCCGATGAAATCCCGATACCCCTCGCCGCACGATGTTCAACTGCCCATCCCGGCTCACAAAGCGCGTTAATGAGGGCGAACGATATCTTTTGCCCATAGATTGTTGTTATTAGGAATCGGCGTCACGCAGGCGACCTTTCCTAGAAAGCTATCCCATCAAGAGGACAAACACAAGCATCTCGGTTGAGCCATCGTTCTCCCACCTGCTTTAGCGCTGTCATCACGGGTTGAATTTCTCGCCCCTTCTGGGTGAGCGAATACTCTACGCGGGGAGGAATTTCTGCGTAGACTCGGCGTTCCACTAAACCATACTCTTCTAGTTCTCTGAGCCGTATCATCAGCGTTTTGGTGCTAATTCCAGGCAATGCTTCTAGGAACTCGTGGGTACGGCGATCGCTTGTAAACAACTCTCTGAGAATCAGAATAGACCATTTACTGCCGATTAAGTCCACGGTGAACTGGATTGGGCATTTTGTCTCTATGCACTGGCTGCTGTTAAGCATTGATGCCTCTAGATATCGCTCTTTTCTTTGCTTATTCTGACCAATCTTCTGAACAGAGGGACGCTGAAGTTAGCTCCCGCCAAATATTTTAATCTTTCTTAATAAAGCTCTGGACAAGTTGCAGCGGGTCAATCTTTTACTTTTGGTAACTATAGTGTCCTTCCAGCCACTGTCAGATTTACGGATTTTCTATTTTTAGGAGTTGAGTAGGATGCAAATAGAGGGAACGAACAGCCTTCCTTCCCGCTCAACTTCTTCAATAAATCAAAATATTTGAGGTTTTTCAAATGATTCGATTACTTGTCGGTGTATTAGTCTTTGTTATCAACACAATTTACCGCGATCGCCCTTATCCCCGTTTTTACGTCCTAGAAACAGTTGCTCGTGTTCCTTACTTTGCCTATTTATCAGTTTTGCACCTTTACGAAACAGTTGGAATGTGGCGCAGAGCAGATTGGTTAAAAGTTCACTTTGCGGAATCTTGGAACGAACTCCATCACCTCCTGATTATGGAATCTTTAGGGGGTAATCAGCAGTGGTTCGATAGATTTTTAGCACAACATACTGCTTTACTTTATTATTGGGTGATCGTTGTTCTTTACATTCTCTCGCCTCGTTCTGCCTACAATTTCATGGAATTAGTTGAAGGACACGCTTATCATACTTACGATACATTTTTGCAAGAAAATGAATCAGAATTAAAAGCTACATCTGCCCCACAAATTGCCATCAATTACTATCGAGACGGCGACTTGTATATGTTCGATGAGTTTCAAACTGGAGGAGTTCCAGAAGAACGCCGTCCCGTCATTAACAACCTCTACGATGTGTTTGTAAACATTCGAGATGATGAAGCGGAACACGTCAAGACAATGATAGCTTGCCAGAAGCCTGATGCTCAATTAACCTTCAAAAGTCCCCATACGATAGAAGTAGGTGGAACATTTCTCGCCCCAAATGAAGAAGTTAAATCAGTTGTTGTGCAATAGGATGTGCTGATAAAAAAACAAAAGGAGAGATATTTAAACTATCTCTCCTTTTGTTTTTTTGAAGGAGTTAGAAATGGCTATATCTCTTTTATGTCAATAGATTAACGCCATTTACAAACAGAGGAAAACCAAGTAATGAAGATTAAGCGATCGCATTCTTGTGAAATCTCAGTCGCTCAATCAATTCGTAAAACGGCGTCCAGTTATCTTCTTGGTCAATTTTCTCCCAAACCGCTTCTATTTCTGGTCTGACTAATGCAGTTTTAGGATTATGACGACGCAACCGATTCCCTATGTTATCCAGTTCGCTGTCTGGAAAACTGAGTAAAATTTGTAAGTACATATTTCTCCAGTCTTCCAATAATGCTGTAGCTTCAGGCGCATTCAAAAATCCATCTGCTTTCAGAATATTTGTCGCATCGTCACGCCAATTGCGGTCAAACTGATTTGTTACTTCCCAAAAGAAACCGTGATAGCTTACTTGTGTTTCTACCAGCAGTTTCAGGGTTTGCATCACTAATTCTTCTGCGGCTAAATTGGGCAGATTCTCGAATCCCAGTTTACCAATCATCCGCGCGGTGTAAGTTCGGTTATAATGCTCGGCAAATTGGGATAGAGCAACTTCCATCTCTGACATAGGAATAACCGCAGATAGGGGTTGTTGGAGCATTTCTAAATTGAGCTGGCAGATCCCTGGTTGATTGCTGTAACTGTACCGTCCGTAATAGTCAAAGTAGGCAGCAGTAAATTTGGGGTCGTAGGTGTTAATAAAAGCGTAGGGACCATAGTCGAAACTTTCCCCAGTAATAGACATATTATCGGTGTTTAGAACCGCATGACAAAATCCCACTGACATCCATTGGGCAGCAAGTTCCGCAACCCGCTTGACTAATTCTGCATAAAATAGAACGTAGCGGTCTTCCTTATCTTTGAGGTGAGGATAATATTGTTCAATTACATGGTCTAAAAGCTTTTCAGTTAAATCCTTGCGTCCAAAAAAGTGCAATCGCTCAAATGTTCCAAAACGAATGTGGGAACGGCTGAAACGAATCATTACCGAGGATCTTGTTGGAGAAGGTTCATCGCCTCGCCAGAGTCCTTCTCCCGTTTCAATCATCGATAAGCAGCGGGAAGTACGCACTCCTAAATAGTGAAGCGCTTCAGCAGCTAAAACTTCTCTGACACCACCTTTAAGAGTGAGTCTACCATCGCCGCCTCTAGAATACGGAGTAGTACCAGACCCTTTCGTTCCAAAGTCATAAAGTTCGCCATCCGTACCGCGCACTTGTCCGTAGAGAAATCCTCTGCCATCGCCTAAGCGAGAGTTATATTCTCCAAATTGATAGCCGTGATAACGCAAAGCTAAAAATGGTCTAACTCCTTGAAACATCCCAAATGCTTCGATAAAATCATCGTCTGTCACCGTGTCTGGTTTCAGTCCCAATATTGGTAATAATTCATCGTTGCGAAAGCGCAGAATATATTTAGGAAAGTCTGCCGCTGCTACTCGATCAAAATAATCATCGCCTAAAGCTTCTAAGGCAGACTCATAATTGAGATTTAAAAAAGGATTGGAAAACTTTTCAGGAGTCATAAGTTACTAAAATACCCAATGAATGTAATTCGTGCCTATACAAACATACGGACTGAAACAAACATTATAAAGACTGCGTAGGCAGTCTTTGTTTGTATAGCGCCAGACTTTAGTCTGTTAGCGAAGCGGCACGAAGTGCGCGCACCTTTGCCAGATGTTTCATTTCTATGCTACGGATAAGCAAGTATACAGTTTCAGCATCAAAAGACTGAAATATGCTTATTCGTCCTGCTACACCTGCTGACGTGCCATCTGTCCTCCCGATGGTTGCCAAGATTTGTGCCTTGCATGAAGCTTGGGATTCAGCAAAGTATGGATTCTTGCCGAATCCAGAGTTGCGTTATGAGAAGTGGTTGAGTCGGATAGCGTCTAGTGCATCGCTGGATGCGCCACCGCAACGCGATCGCAATATCTTCCTAGTCGCTGAGGCTGAAAATAAGCAAGTGGTGGCGTTTCTGGTAGCGACCGTAGAACGGGAAATCCCCATTTACCGTTTACAGGAATATGCTTTTCTTCACGACCTCTGGGTTGAAGAGGAATATCGCCAAGCTGGAATTGCGAAGGCGATGGTGATGCAGGCGATTGAACGCTTTAACTCGATCGGAGTCAAACAAATTCGCCTCGATACGACTGTTGCTAACGAGGCGGCGCGGCGATTATTTTCTTCCTGCGGCTTTCGCGTCAGTACGATAGAAATGCTGATTGAATTAGGCTGATACCAAGAGAACGGCTTTTTTTGTAAGTAGAGGCATCGGGTTGAACAGCTCTACCGTACTCTACACTCTTGTTTGGACAGCGACCCGCACCAGAGTGTGACCGTTCCCTTCTCGTTCAGACCAAGGTGTGTTTTTCGAGAAGCTTAGCCAATCCCGGTATCCCTTCCTCCACGTTTTTCTTAGCCGAGCCGCGCAATTTTTTATAGGTACCCAATACGAGGCTGCTTCTGACGCTCTCCATCCTGGCATCGGTAACGCTCAGGATAGCATCTGCTGCGGGAGAGCGGCTGGCAACGAAGTGCGCGACTGGATCTCCTTTCTGGACACTCTCGCTCCAAATGGGATCGAGTGCTGTACACCATCCTGGCAGGAACTGCTCGACAGCGTAGCCAATGTACCCTGGCTTTATACCCTTGACGGCGTTGTAGCCTGCCTTTATGGCAAGACCAGATATCCCTGACTTGGAAGCGACCTCCTCATCGAGCAATTTGCAGAAGTCATCTACAACTTCAGCCTTTTTGCTTGGGTTCAAGAGCTGGTCGCTAAGTGCCATTTCGATCCTCCTAAGTGTAAAAGCGTTGGATTTTGATTCCACTAATTGTTTAGGGAAAAGACAGAATAGATGCTATCACAGTTACAAACTGTTATAAAGAAAAACTTAAGCGCATAGTTAATCTGGGGGAAGCGATCGCCCCTATCTTCTACCTGTTACAACAAGGGTGTCAATGCGGGCATTGCATAATTTGGCGAGATTGCACCCAAAATTTTGTATTTTTCAAAGTCGATTGAGATTACGACTAATCAATCAAACTTACTATGACTAATGCCCTGCGGGTGATTTAGCGCTAGAGCCTTTCCCTAGCAGGACTTACGCAGTTAATTAGTGAATGCCTAATTTTATCGTAGGGGCATGGCAATCAAAAAGCCCCTACAGCGTGTTGACGTGCGTAAGCCCTACCTGAAACTGACTCAGGCTAGATTTGAATATCTTCAGCAACTCCGCCAGACAACTCATGGCAAAATTGCCCAAATGTTTGTCAATTTGTCAGAGGATCGGCTACTGCGTGTAATACAAGAACTGGCAATCATTAACGATGTGTTTGAGGGAAAGGCATCCGAACCACCCAGTTAATACTACGGTTTAATTTGACTTGAGCGAGAAACCCCGGCGTGTCTGCCGATATTTAGCTAACTGCACTTGAAAACTTACCTTATCGGTCATTTCACCACTTCTTGCTTCCAAAATCCACTGACCGGGACGCAGCGACCAAAATAGCGAATTCGATGGTTGCGTTGCCAGTTTTTCGCCATTTAACCACCACTCTACGGACTGGCTGGGCGTTCCAGCTACTTTAAACTCTAGTTGTTGCATTTCTGTCTGTGCATTCTCTGTACCTTTGGGATTCGTTTTTTCACTTGGGTGCAATAAGAAAACATCACCATTGTGAGGAGACAAAATCTTGACGCCACTAGAGACAAAACTTGGTTGATGCTGCCTTGCTAACCACTCATCGTACTCTGGAGGCAACTTCGCAGTACCTGACTGACGCTCATAATCGCTAATATCTTCTGCGTAAAAATATTCTTGCACTACTGAGGGACAATCTGGGGTAGGGCGTAAGCCAGAAATTGCACAGATTGGGCGTTGCACCAGATTTTCTGGAGGGGGAAAGATGGCAGGTTCTCGATTCTGATGGAGGTGTAACATGATGCGATTCCAGAGGGGTGCTGCACCTGTCACCCCCGAAACTTGTCGCATGGGATCGCCGTTAAAATTGCCCACCCACACGGCTACGGTGTAGTCGGTGGTAAACCCAACCGTCCAAGTATCTCGAAAATCCGAGGAAGTGCCTGTTTTAACTGCTGCGGGGAATGGTAAAGCTAGCACTGAGTCTACCCCAAAGGCACTTGCACGAGCATGGCGATCGCTTAACATATCCGCAATTAATCCCCAGGTGGAAGGGTTAGCAGATGGCAGCCTGGAAGGTCTTCGGTTGCTAGATGGCAGGTTGGAGAATGTTGTGACTAGCGGGGTGGCTTCTCCACGTCTTGCTAAAGTAACATACGCCCTCGTTAACTCCCATAAACTGACTTCACCGCTACCCAAAATTAACCCCAAACCGTAATGTTCGGGCGACCGATTTAAATGCTCAAATCCTAATTGATGCAGATGATTTAGAAAATTTTGCACGCCGACTTTTTCTAATACCCGCACCGCCGGAACATTTAGGGAATTTGCCAAAGCTACGCGAACTCGTACTGGTCCTAAAAAAGTTTCATCATAATCTGTAGGACTGTAGAGTTTCGCGCCGGGAATCGCGTAATGAGTTGGCACATCCGCCAAGATAGTATTCGGGCGAATCGTGCGGTTTTGTAGGGCATATTCATATAAAAAAGGCTTCAAAGTAGAACCGGGTTGACGTAATGCCTGTACCCCGTCGTTGCGACCGAGTTGTGCTTCATTAAAGTAATCGGGAGAACCCACATAAGCCAAAACTTCCCCCGTGTGGTTGTCAATGACTAAGGCAGCAGCATGATTAACATTATTGGGGGTGAGGGTACGAATCACCTGCTGTACTTGCGCTTCCACAAATTGCTGCAAAGGGCGATCGATACTGGTGCGGATCTGGGACATCCGATTGGGGATAGCGCTTTCTGGGGCTTTGCTCGAAGATTTTTGATTTTGAATTGAAGAATTAGATAGTTGATTAGATACCCAAAATAAAAAATGAGGGGCGGCAATAATTCCCTGTTGTCTCGGTGCTAGGGAAATCTCTTCTTTGTAAGCTCGATCTGCTTGTGCGCGAGTAATATAACCGTCTTCAACCATGCGATTCAGGACATAAATCTGCCGCTTTTTAAGGCGTTTCCAATGGTCGTAGGGATTGAAGTAAGTGGGATTATTAGGAACAGCAGCGAGAAGACTTGCTTGGGCAAGATTAAGTTCGCTTGCTGGAATATCGAAATAGTTACGGGATGCAGCTTCTAACCCATAGATATTCCCCCCCATTGGCAGGCGATTGATGTAAGCAGTCAGGATTGCATCTTTATTCATCCCGGCGGCGATGCGCCAAGATAGCCAAATTTCGCGCAACTTGCCCGGTAAGGTGCGGGGAACGGGATCTAACATCCGCGCTAGTTGCATCGTAATCGTGGATGCACCGGAGGTAATCCTTTTCGCCTGAAGTGAATCTTTAATCGATCGCGCTACAGCCTTCAGATCCAGCGCCCCGTGATGATAATATGAGCCATCTTCAGCAGCTAGAATCGCGTTGATAAAGTGGGGCGAAACTTGATTCAGCGGCACCACAGCGGTATGCTCTTGGTCGCGGGTCAGCAACCTTCCTAAAGGAAGCCCATTGCGATCGCTAAATTCAATCGCTTGCGTATCCTGGGCAATATCTTTGGCACGAACGGGTGCCAGATAAGGAAGCGATCGCACGATTAAACCCAGCAACACCAAAGCTAAGAATCCGCGAAATTTCTGGTTTCTCCCCCAACGCCAAAAGAGTTCCTGCATTTGAATTTGCCACTGTTTGGGTTGTCTCATCGCTTAACCCTTTCGCCAACGAAGACTTACCCCCTTATCTTCATTGTGGCGATCGCCTTTACCGGATGAGGGTGTTTTTAGGGGATGCGCGATCGCATCTTCCCTCTAAGCGCTTGAAACTGGCAGATGGTACGCTTCCACCTCAAGACAATGATGGGTAATTCTTCCTAATCACCCACTAGGGTCAGCCAATCGGATGAAGCAAGTACCCTTAAACCGCCGTAGTTTTGTAGTAATACAAGTAACTCATCTATAAAAAGATACGGTAGCCATTATGAAGATTGTTCTACACACTTATGGTTCGCTAGGCGACCTGCATCCTTATATAGCGATCGCCTTAGAATTAAAGGCACGCGGGTATCAAGCAGTAATTGCCACCGCTGAGTTTTACCATAACAAAATCGAAGCGGCTGGTCTTGAGTTCCGCCCAGTCCGTCCAGATTTTCCTACAGACGTCGAACAGCAACGAGAACTTGTGCGTCTGATCATGGACAAGCAAAACGGTACAGAATACGTCTTTCGCCAAGCAATCTTACCCTATGTCCAAGAAACTTATGAGGATCTGATGTCGGCAGTGCGCGATGCAGAGCTGTTGGTGACACACCCCCTCAGCTTCGCAGCAACGCCCGTTGTTGAGAAAACGGGAATTCGTTGGGTTTCCAGCGTACTGTCTCCGATGTCGTTCCTCTCCGCCTACGATCCCCCAGTAGTGGCGACTTTCCCCAGTTGGCTGAATCTACGCATACTTGGCCCTGGGTTTAATGGAGCGCTCATCCGCCTCGCTAAAAATCGTTTCAGCTCGTGGGATGAACCCCTGCGACAGTTACGGACACAGCTTGGTTTATCTCCCCTTGCTGATTCTATGTTTGAAGGGATGAACTCCCCCGACTTAGTGCTGGCTTTATTTTCAGAAGCTCTCGCAACTCCTCAACCCGACTGGCCAAAACAAACTTGCGTTACCGGATTTACTTTTTACGATCGCAATGGCAATACTGGTCTATCTCCGGAACTGGCATCATTTTTGGATGCGGGAGATCCGCCAATTGTGTTTACTTTGGGAAGTTCCGCCGTGTGGGTTGCTGACAAGTTTTACCTCGAAAGTGCCAAAGCTGCCTTAAAGTTGGGCTATCGGGCTGTATTGCTGGTTGGCAACAATAACCCCTCCCTGCCAAAAGAGTTGCAATCCAAGGATATTGGTGTTTTTGACTACGCTCCCTACTCGGAACTGTTTCACCGAGCTGCTGCTATTGTGCATCAAGGAGGCGTAGGCACAACCGCACAGGTGTTGCGTTCCGGTCGCCCGATGTTGGTGGTACCCTTTAGCAACGACCAACCAGACAATGCTGCACGGATTACTCGTTTAGGAGTCGGACGGACTATCGATCGCGATCGCTACACAGCTTCCCGTGCGGCTAAGGAACTCGATCGTCTGTTGCGCGAACCTCGTTACCAGGCTAAAGCTACAGAAGTTGGCAATAAGGTACGAGCAGAAAACGGGGTTAAAGTTGCCTGCGATGCAATCGAAGCACAATTGAACAAAGATAAGAACGCTACCAACCTTCAAAGTGCGTCCGTCTCGCCTGTTTAACTATTTTGTGGATAGATGCGATCGCGCTTTAGAAGATTGGAGCGATTTTGGATAGACGCGATCGCATCTTTGAATCAGGAAAATTTGTCAAACCCTTAATGACTAAACAAGGGGATTCCATTCTATAAGTTTATGTTATAACATATGTAGTTACTATCCAATTAAGAGGTGATAGTATGCATACTCTAAAAATTCGACGGATTGGCAATTCTTTAGGAGCAACCTTCCCTAAAGAAGTATTGCAAAAGCTAAATGTCAGTGAGGGAGACAGCATTTTCCTAACAGAAACTCCAGATGGAGTTCAAATAACTGCTTACGATCCTGATTTTGAAGCCGCAATGCAGGCTTTTGCAGAGACCCGTAAAAACTACCGCAATGCCTTTCGTGAATTAGCTAAATGAAGGAACCCAGATGGGTGCCTGAGACAGCAGTAAGCGCCATACATGAAGAGCTAATTGCAGAACATGGGGGGAGGCCTGGATTGAGAGATGCAGGGTTACTTTCAGCGAGTCTAGCCAGACCTCGGCACTTATTCTCTTACAGTGAAAATGCAAAGCTGTTTGATCTGGCAGCAGCCTACGGCTATGGTCTGGCAAAAAATCATAGTTTCGTCGATGGCAACAAGCGAATCGCTCTTGCTGTCATCGACGTTTTTTTACGACTGAATGGCTATAAATTAGTGGCACCAGAACCAGAAGCGGTAGTAATGATGAACTATGTAGTGGAAGGAGTGGAGAATCAAGATAGCCTAGCCGCTTGGATTGCGGAAAAATCTCAAAAATTCTAAGTTGTATTAAAAGATGCTAGCCGTATTGAATGATATTTAGTAAACTCTCTTGTGGTTAACAACTAGAAATGGTATATTTGTAATAATCGTACGACAAATAAAAAAATTGATATATTTTGAGTAGCTGCTAGCAATTTTACCTAGCAGCTGCTTTGTAGCAAATATTTTTTCTTGATAGTTAAACTCCCTTGGCTTTAAGCCAAGGGAGTTTAACTATCAACCAGGCGATCCACTTCAAAAGCGTCATGTTGGTCGCCCCTTAAATATCTAGGGTTGTAAATTACGTAA
This sequence comes from Trichocoleus sp. DQ-U1, assembly GCF_039961925.1. Lineage (NCBI taxonomy): Bacteria > Bacillati > Cyanobacteriota > Cyanophyceae > Leptolyngbyales > Trichocoleusaceae > Trichocoleus > Trichocoleus sp. DQ-U1. The sequence continues at coordinate 69,482 of NZ_JAMPKB010000031.1, forward strand.
TACAACTCACTTAACTGGGCATATTTTGTCTGCTTCTCGTCGTATCCTCCCCTGTAAGTTTGAGAAACGACTTTTAATACAAAAATTGGGACAACATAATTTTCTTCCCACAAAAACACAGCTTAAAAGTCCCTTAGCATTTTTACGCCGTTCTACGTTCAAGCTGAGAATACCATCAGGAACGATAGTAGTTTGATGAACTCTATCTGTCATGTGGTAGATACCCATATTTCCCCCAAAAAATCAGTCCATGCGCTATTGCCAAAGGAAAGTAAGAATCGCTCTCAGCAAGTTGGAACTAGGTTTTGCAGTTCATTAGACTTCTTGCGTGAATAGCGAGAGTGTGAGTAAAAGTAGGTTAAGGGGGAAAGCCAGTATGACCTACGAACAACTCAAACAACTCAAACCAAGCGCCTTTAAACGTAGATG
>NZ_JAMPKB010000032.1:0-68101 GCF_039961925.1 Trichocoleus sp. DQ-U1
ATCCCGATTAGTGAGAAAGACATTATCGTTCTCTAAGAAGTTAGAGAATCATATTGGTGCCGTGTGGTACTTTGTCCACTATTACAATGCATCCTTACTTGTTTAGGACTACCATATTTTTTATCGCTTCGTGTTTTTAGCGTTTTTGCGGTCAAATATTTTTTAAACTATTATGCTTTCAATCAAAAAGATAGTTTGTTTTTTAAATAAAGTTGCTACTTATTTTCAGTATTTTAGTTTCCGCCGTTATTTAAAGTGGAATTCAAAGAATAACTATAGTCAGCGTAAGTTCCAACTGCTATTAGTAACAGTTTTAACAATTTGTATCGTTTCTGCCTGTGGGATTAATGCCAAAAAGAATGGGACGAATAACAGTATTAATGTTCCTCTAAACTTGCCTTCTCAAGCTGTACGAGTAGTCAAGCACGCAATGGGAGAAACCAAGGTTCCTGTTAATCCGCAGCGGGTAATTGTGCTGGGAAACTTGGAGAACGTCTTAGCTTTAGGTATCAAACCTATAGGTGCCACAACCTTAGGAGATGGGGAGTTTCTCTCCTATCTCCGGAATCAAACCGAAGGAATTACAAAACTTGGCATAAATGGGCAACCAAGCCTGGAGAAAATTTTGTTCTTGAAGCCAGACTTGATTTTGGGTTGGTCTTGGGATGAAGAAATCTATGAAAAGCTATCAAAAATTGCCCCGACAGTTTTTGTTGAAGGGAGTATTACGTGGAAAGAGTGGGTGAGAACATTTGCCGAAGCGTTGGGTAAGACGCCAGAAGCCGAAAAGCTTTTAAGGAATTATAATCAGCGCGTCGAAACATTTAAAGAGCAAATGGGCGATCGCTTCTCGCAAATTCAGGTATCGGTGGTTAATTTTTGGGCAGATAAAGTCCGAATCTACATGAAGCGTTCCTTCAGCGGACTCATTCTCAATGATATCGGTATGCTTCGTCCATCAGCGCAGAATAAAGATAAAAACTCGGAAAATCTTTCATTAGAGCTAATTCCCAAAATGGAAGGTGATGCGATTTTCTTAGTACTCGGAGAAGGTAAGGAATCTAAGTTAAATCAATTTACAAATCATCCGCTTTGGTTCCAATTGAATGCGGTTAAACAAGGTAAGGTATACCAAGTCAATAGCGATGCGTGGATTAGCAGTTGGGGGATTATCGGAGCCAATCGAGTTCTCGATGACTTGTTTAAATATTTGGTAACAGAGAAATCAAGCAAGGGCAAGGAATTCCCTAAAGTTGCAGCTTTGACTCAATAGTTTAATCCCTAATCAAGATTCATCCAAAACCGCCCACAATCGATAAAACACTACATTCACCAATGGGAGGGATATTCTACTCGGATGGAAACCGCCTTAACAAAACTAATATGCGAACCTTCTTCATCATTTGGATCGGTCAGCTAGTCTCAACGATCGGTAGCTATATGACCAGTTTTGCCATCCAAATCTGGATGTGGGAACTGACTGGTCAGGCGACGGCACTTGCTTTAGTGGGTTTCTTTACCCTGGTGCCGAGTATCTTAATTACACCCATTGCTGGGCTAATTGTAGACCGCTGGAACCGCAAATTCCTGATGATGATTGGCGACACGGTGACAGCTTTGTGTACTGTGGTAATTCTTTGGCTGTACCTGACCAACCAATTGCAAATCTGGCATCTTTACGTCGGTGGCGCGGTTAGCGGTGCTTTTAGCGAAATTCAAGCGCTGGCGTATTCAGTATCGATTGCAATGCTGGTGCCCAAACAGCATTACACCCGTGCCACCAGTCTGGATTCTGCGATTCATTACAGTTCGATTATTATTGCTCCCGCGCTGGCGGGTGTACTTTACTACACGATTGGATTCGCCGGGATCTCGCTCATCGATATCGTCACATTTGCGATCGCGATCGGCACCGTTCTCAAGATCCATATCCCCCAACCCACAAGTAGCGAGACATCCTCTCACGATAAAGGGATCTTCCAGCCGATTATCTTCGGCTTCCAGTATATTCTGGTGCGTCCCGGTCTGCTCGCCATTGTAGTCGCGGCGTCCTTGTTCTGGTTTGCCCACGATCTGGGCGCTGCCTTGTATGCACCGATGATTTTGGCACGCACGGGAAATGATGCCAGGGTCTTAGGCAGCATCGGTTCAGCAGCCGGATTCGGTGGGGTAACGGGAGCGTTTCTTTTGAGTGCCTGGGGCGGTTCTAAGCGCCGCATCCACGGCTTTTTACTGGCAATGGTAGGGGCGGGCCTGAGTAAAACCGTTTTTGGTTTGGGTCAGATGCCAATGATTTGGCTTCCCGCTCAGTTCTGCTCATCGCTGAATTTTCCCTTATTGAGCAGTTCCAACACAGCAATCTTACTCAGCAAGGTAAGACCGGATGTGCAAGGACGGGTTTTTGCTGCTCGGTCGGCGATTAAGCAAGTCGTTAGCGCGATCGCTCTATTAATCGCTGGGCCACTTGCCGACCACGTTTTTGAACCAGCGATGATGCCAGGAGGTGTTCTTGCACCCATCCTCGGCAGGCTATTCGGCACGGGATCGGGTGCAGGGATGGCGCTTTTGTATGTCATCACTTCCATCAGCTTATTGCTGATTGGTTTGGGTGGGTATGGCTTCCGCGTGTTGCGCGACGTGGAAATCAGCTTACCTGACCATGATGTTGAGCCAGAAGTTGAGGACTCCAGATGCGGAGGCTGAGGGTGAGGTTTTTTAGGTGCAAGCCAGGTAAGCGGAAGCGGTTAATGAACGCTTCCGCTCTCAGTATTGCTGCATTATTAGAACTTGTGGCGCTAGTCGCTAGCTGTTTACCTCAGCGCTACCCAGCGATCGGCGCTACTGGTCGCTCTTCCGGTTCTATCGAATTCAGCAACGTCTTCTTAGCTAAATATTTTTTACTTTCTTCAGGATCGAAAAACCACGGAGACAGATTGGGTGGATTGTTGATGCCATTCAAGTAATCCCTGGCAACTTCTGGATTTTGAGCCATTGCGATCGCAATCTCTTGCAGATGAGCTGGAGGCGTCAACAAGCAATCCGTTAAGGCGTGCCCATGCTGACAATATTGCCAGAATTCATCGAAGACTTCCTGCATCCATGACTCATCAAAGCGTTGGTTGCCATGTTCGACAATCCGTTGCGCGACCAGATGTGCCATCTTCGTCGCGTTATTCGCTCCCTGCGCTCCAACGGGATCGTGCAAAATCACTGTATCGCCAATCCCCATCACCGTTGCACCTGATGGCAAACGACCAATCGGCTTACGCACAGTCGGTGTAATTGCCCCACGAACCCATGCTTGCTCGTCGATCAATTCCATATCCTTGACTGTTTCGTAGTTCCACGGGGTCAATTCTTGGATGACTTGTTTGCTGAGTTCCACTAATTCTTGACCGGATTGCACCTTGCCAAACCGATCCATTGCTCCACCAGGGTAGGCTTCAAAGGCAACAGTGTAAGCGGAATCTTTGCTGTTGGTATAAAACGGAAACTGGAGCATCTCTCCAGCGCCGGGTATATTACTGACCTGAAAGGTGCGTCCCTTCATCGGATCTCCCTTGAGTCCGGTGTAAATTCCGCCAGCTAAATGGCGCTTTGGCTGGTCGTATTGGGATTTTTGCTCGTCCCGCTCAAACAAGGTCGAGAAGGAGCCACGACCAGCAGATACCACGACCAGATCGTAGTTTTCAGCAGACTCTTCCAAGTCTTGTAACGTTGTTGCCTGAACAACTAATTCGCCGCCTCTGCGGACAAACTCCTGCATCCAAACGGATAATTTGAGGCGTTGATCCACACCTCGCCAGGGCTTTTCTAGAGTGGAGGAGACAACTAAGGCAACATTGCCCTGTGGGTCGCACAGGTTGTTATGAAATTGGTCGCAACCCAGAAACTGCTCATCCCAGAAATTGAGTCCCAGGTCACGCTCAAGTTGTAGCGCATCTGGAAACAACAATGGCATTGCCATTATTTTGCCATTGAGGATAGCTTCTGGGGTGCGATCGCTAAATAGAGTCACTGCATAGCCTGCATCCACCAGACTAATGCCTAAGTAAAGACCCGCTTGGCCAGCACCAATAATCGCAATTCGTTTCATGGGAGATCCTCCGGAGTTGAGTCGGTCTGAGTTTAAATAGCGATCGCTTTCAAAGAGAACTCAGCAAGTTACTTTAATAAATTAGCCGATACGAATCTATCTAATATCGGGACGCAGGCTTCTAAAACGAAGCGTGGCAAACGCTTCCACTTCCTACGCAGCTAATCGGTTTCAACCAAAACGGTAACAGCCGCAACAGCGATGAGCATTTCGTCATTCTTATCATTGAGTGAGGCAATTGCTCGACCTTGAACGACCATTCCGCCAGACTCAACAGTGAGAGTTTTGCGCCCAAAAGGTAATACAGCTAACACCTCCGCTTCCCGTACTTGCTCTGGGTAAGGCACTGCCACCTGTACTTCAACAATCATTTGATCGGGATCGCTTAAACCTGCAACTTCCCAGACACCCGGCAAAGCATTGTGAGCGATCGCATTCCTGACAGCTCTGGCTGCGGCGACAGTCGGTTCCTGTCCGTGCTGATCGATTCCCATCCCCATCTCGATAATTAAGCGTTTACGAGCCACCGTTACTCCTCTGACGACACTTTATGTTTTCAACTGACCTGCAATATATTCTCTGACTTCTTTGGCTGAATCTAACTGCAAGACAGCAGATGCGATCGCTTCCGCTTCATCCATCCTCAACTTTGAAATTGCTGCTTTTACTGTAGAAATGGCTGGGGAGTTCATACTGAATTCATCAACGCCCAATCCGACTAAAATAGGTGTCGCTAACTCTGATGAAGCTAATTCGCCGCACACTCCCACCCAAATCCCAGCATGATGAGCTGCGGTAACAGTTTGCTGAATCATTCGCAGCACTGCTGGTTCAAAGGGATCAGCGAGAGTCGCAACTTTGGGATTTGTGCGATCGCTTGCCATGACATACTGGCTTAAATCATTGGTGCCAATACTAAAAAAATCTACCTCTGCGGCTAGTTTGTCAGCCATTGTCACCGCTGCTGGTACTTCCACCATGATTCCGACTTCCATTGCTTCATCAAAACTCATCCCCAAAGAGCGCAATTCTGTCTTAGCGGCGGCTAAAATCTCTTTGGCGGCGCGGATTTCTCTCACGGATGCCACCATCGGAAACATAACCTTAATAGAGTGTTGGTGACTGGCGCGTAAAATTGCCCGTAGCTGAGTTTTCAGTAAATCTGGGGAATCTAGTAAATAGCGAATTCCCCGCCATCCGAGGAAGGGATTGGCTTCTGGTGGCAAGTTTAGGTAAGGGAGGGGTTTATCTCCGCCAATATCGAGAGTGCGAATAATTAGGGGATGGGGAGATAGGATAGATGCGATCGCTTCATACGCTTCTCGTTGTTCTTCCTCAGTCGGGACGCTGACTCGATCGAAATACAAAAATTCACTCCGCAGCAATCCCACCCCTTCTGCACCCGTATTTACAGCAATTTTGGCCTCTTGTATTGTCAAAATATTTGCCATCACCTTAATTTGATGTCCATCGTGGGTGATAGCGGGTTGCTGTGCAGCAGCTTGTAAGGCTTGTTGTTGCGCCTGCTGGCGATTGCGTTTTGCTTGTAATTCCCGCAACTGCGTGTCGTCTGGTTGCACCCACACCTCGCCAGTTTCCCCATCCAAGGCGATGAGCGTGCCATTCTGCAAGCGCAGCAACTCAGCACCCACGCCCACAACCGCCGGAATGCCGAGCGATCGCGCTAAAATTCCACTGTGAGAAGTTGCACCGCCAGCAACCGTACAAATTCCCAAAACTTTGCCGGGATCTAATTGTGCCGTTTCAGAAGGAGTCAAGTCAGTCGCCACCAAAATCCCTGGTTCTGGCAAATTTATAGAAGCGGGTGCTGTACCTGTAAGCGATCGCATCACTCGCTGTCCCACGTCAAAGACATCAGCGGCGCGTGCTTGTAAGTACGAGTCTGGCAATGCTTCGTAAGCTGCAACTGTCTCATCAATGACACTCTTCCAAGCTGCGGCGGCACTAAAATTCCGATCGAAAATCAGCTGGCGCGTGCGATCGATTACAAAGGGATCTTCTAAGCAAAGCAAATGAGCATCAAAAATCGCCGCTTGTGCTTCTCCCGCCGTAGCAGATATTTGGTGGCGGAGGGTTTGAATTTGATGACGAGTTTGCTCAATTGCTGTCTGTAACTGTTGCCATTCCGCTTCGGGATTGTCTGCTTGCTGTTGTACGTTGAGAACGGTGGGTTGATAGATCGCAATATTGCCGATGGCAATACCCGCAGAGGCAGGAATCCCAGAAAACTGAGAATTGGAAATAGGGAATTGGGGTTGCTCCGGAAGCGGGGTTTCCCCACCTCGAACGTCTGCGACTGATTCCCCGAAGTTGGCTTCTACTAGCTGTTGCAAGGCTGCCAAGGCGGCTTGGGCATCCGCTCCAGAGGCAGCGATCGCTATCTCATTCCCTTGGCGGATGACCAGCGTAACGACTTGATTGATGCTTTTAGCATTGACCGATCCGCTGCTAGATGTGATGTTTTGTAACATAATCTCAGATTGAAACTGGGAAGCGGTAGCAACAAATTTGGCAGCCGGACGGGCGTGCAAACCCATCTGATTTCGGACGGTGAGATGGATTACCTGACTTTGGGCACTTATTGGGGCACTTACCAATGCCCCGGCGGACTCCGAAGGATTAATACCGGATAACTGGGAGGCTTTCGCTGCTAATGCTCCTCGTGCTTCGCGGATGACTTGCTCAATATTTGCACCGGAGGCTGCTGTTACCGCTGCGGCGATCGCTCCCTCTACCAGCGGTGCCTCGCAGAGTCTCACTTGATGCCGCCGTTCTTCTGGCAGAAACTCCAACGCCATTTCCGCACTCAGTACAGCACTCCCTAAATCCATCAAGATGAGGACGCCATCCTCACTGTAAACCGACTCAATCGCTTGATAAACCTGCATTACATCCGTACCAAAGGGATTTTCCGGATCGTCAATTCCTGCGGCTAGAGCCAGCGACACGGCACCTTGAACCATTTGCTGCACTAACGCTTGCACTCCCTCTGCCAGCTTTCGACTATGCGATACGATGACAATTCCCACCATCTCTCCACCACTTCCTGAGATAACTCGCTCAATTATGTTAAGATTTATTAAAGAGCTTAGGATTTTATGACTCATCCCAGCTTAGAAAATATTGGTGCCCAGCTAGAAAGTCCAAATTCACGCGATCGCATGTTGGCGCTTGCCTCTTTGCGTGAAGTATCGGCAGATGACGCTGTACCCCTGATCAAAAAGGTTTTAGACGACGACAACTTGCAAATTCGCTCGATGGCGGTGTTTGCACTGGGTCTTAAACCGACCGAAGAATGCTTTCCGATTCTCGTGAAATTGCTAGAAACTGACCCCGACTACGGGATTCGCGCTGACGCCGCCGGTGCCTTAGGTTACTTGTGCGATATCAGAGGATTTGAACCCTTGGTGCGGGCGTTCTACGAAGATACCGATTGGCTTGTGCGTTTCAGCGCCGCCGTTAGTTTGGGCAATTTAAAAGATCCCCGCGCTTTCGACGTACTGGTTCGGGCATTAGATAGCGAAGAAGTCGTGTTGCAACAGGCAGCGATCGCGGCACTCGGTGAAATTAAAGCAGTAGGAGCCGTCGATCAAATTCTCCGCTTTGCCCAAGCTGAGGATTGGCTTGTCCGTCAGCGGCTTGCCGAAGCCCTAGGACACTTGCCCAGCGCCAAGAGTATCTCCGCGCTCAATTACCTGGAAAAAGACCGTCATCCCCACGTTGCTACCGCTGCCACCATCTCCCTGAAGCGGCTATCTGAAAACAATTAAAAATTAGAAATTAAAAATGGGGGATTCTCCATTTTTAATTTTTAATGGGAACATTTTTAATTGCTTACAGCCAGTGAGCGACGGAAAACAAGCCATCTTCTACCTGAATATGCTCCACACCGCGCATCTTGACGATGGGCTGACCCTGATAAGATACGCACAGCCAACCACCGATGACGAAATCAACCGTAATCTCATTCGAGAAGATTTCGTCTAATCGTAGGATATCGATTCCCGACTCATCCTCAATGGTGTCAAAACCATCGCCGGGAGCGTAAATATAGACATCATTGCCGGGACCCCCATCTAAGCGATCGTCCCCTTCGCCGCCAACCAAGACATCGTCGCCGTTGCCTCCGAATAAGCGATCGCGCTCCGAACCCCCCAGTAAAAAGTCATCCCCACCTTCGCCATACAGGGAATCCTCGTCCTCTCCCCCTTGAATCAGGTCATTTCCTTGCCCACCGTGGATGATATCGTTGCCTGACTTGCCAACCAGGGTATCGTCGCCAGCATACCCAAAAATAACATCGTCGCACTGGGTGGCTTCAATGTAGTCATCGCTGGGAGTGCCATGAATTCTAGACATGATGCAGGTTTACTCATCCAAAAACTCTTTAACCTTTTATAAAGTAGAGGTCAGCGGTTATCACTCTCTCTAGCGACTGGTCAATCTAAGATATTGAAAGTGATGTTAAAAATTATTAGTCCAGAAGAGTTTGATTCATGGATATTCAAGAGTTTTTCCAGCTGAGTGCAGGCAAATGGTTTTCCCAGCGTACTAGTCACCATCTGGCTTTCAAGCAAGCAGAAAGTGGCAAGTCAGACATCAAGATCGAGATGCTCTCGGCAGAAGATCCGGAAGTGATCAAGCTCTGCGAACAGTACGAAGTTGACCCAGGCTTAGCTTGGGGAGGCGCTCGCGTTAGCTGGGATGGCACGATGGAATGGGATCAAGAAAAGCACGCGGGTTCTAGCGTTCTCGTCCCGATTCCCGACCCGGAGAAGCCGAACGAAGGTCAGTTGCTGCGCGACATGGGCTATGCCGAGAAAGCATCGGTCGCAGGTCGCTATGTCATCGGTAGCGATAATTCATTCACGCTGATTACCGAGTATGAAACGATGTACTCGGAAGAACGCATCTGGTTTGCTAGCGAAAACTTGCGGCTACGAGCCAGTATTTTAAAGCGATTTGGCGGCTTCTCAATGGCTTCTTTTTGCTCGGAAATTCGCATGGGCGTCGCAAAGCCACAAGAAAAAGCCGTTGACACCGTCGCCAACACTTAAAAATTAAAAATGAGGATTGTTCATTTTTAATTTTCCGTTTTCAAGGGCTTAAGTCTCTTCATCACTCTGGGCAACGGCTTTGAGTTTTTGGTAAAACTCAGAATCATCTGCCGTTGGGATGAATTGGTGTATTGGTCGCTTGCTGACATCCCAGCGCGACCAATTTGCTTGATAATTTTTGTGGCTAGAACGCAGCGCAAGGCTGGCGTTGGCGTCTTCTGAATTGGCAACGTCCCTAGGGTTGTCCGTGTTTGTCGGTTCTGACAGGACGGAAGCAGCAGCCTCCTCTGGGGAGGGCGTCTGGGCGATCGCAATTGGGTGGGCGATCGCGATCGCCTCGTCACTGGCACCCACAGATGCTTCCGTTGAGGATGAATAAACTGGATTTATCGCGTCTTTCGCCTTGACTCGCTCTAAACTTGGCTCAGGGTTAGAAGCTAAGGTTGCTGGTAGCGGATCGGCTGCTTCCGTCAAATTTTGGGGAAAATTGCGGCAAACTAAGCGCTCAAAATCATAGTTAAAGTGATACAGGGCTTGACCGCGCCGAGACCAGAAATTTAAGATTTGCTCGACAGAAATCGCTTTGTAACGTCCCTGATAAAGCGCCTCAATCACGGCTAGAGGCACCCAGTCGGCACCAAAGTCGCGAACCCAATGGGCTACCAATTCCTCAGCCGTGTAACCCCTAATCAGTTCAAAACAATAGTAAAGAAGCAGCGTCGTTGCGTAGGCAGTAGCTGAGTCTTGTGTTGACTCTGTCATCAGAAGTTAACTTGGCAGACCAGAAATAATATTAATCGCAGATTAGCGTTTAGCTGTCATCGGTCATTAGTCAGTGGTGATATTTATATCTTGCACTCTCAGCACTCGTTCAGGAGAAGTATTAGACAAAAAGGGCATTTGCCTACGGGCGATATATTTATTGCGATCGCCCAAGATTTTTTGTCCGAAGGCGAAAGCCCCTAGGAAGCAGGCAATCGCCCAGTGGCAACTAATGCTTGATAAACCATAGCAGCTGCCTCGGCTCGTGTGGCTTCTCGATTTGGGTTGAGTTGTGCGGGTGCCGGGTGGTTCACAATGATACCTCTTTGTGTAGCAGCAGCAATAGCAGGGCGGGCATAGGCTGGAATCGCTGCGCGGTCTTCGTACTTGTCTAATAGTTTTTCATCCCCAGAGGCAAAGCCCAATCCACTCACCAGAGAGACAATCAGCTGGACTCTCAGAACCGGCTGCTGAGGGCGGAAGGTTTGGTCGGGAAATCCGGTAATGAAGCCACCGCTATAAGCTTGTTGAATCACCGCCTGCGCCCAGAAAGTCGGGGGGATATCGGTAAACTGAATGGCTGGGCGTTTGGAAGTGGGGTTAAAGGCTTTAACTAATAAAGCCGCGAATCCCGCCCGATTGAGTCGATCGTCTGGCTTGAAAGTGCCATCGGCAAAGCCACCCAGCAGGTTTTGATTTGCCAATCCTCGAATAGAATTCTCTGCCCAGTGTCCCTGAATGTCGCTGAAGCTGGGAAGGGAGGAGTCGGGATTCACTTCCGGATTGACAATATAGGGAGAAGCGATCGCCTTGACTTCCCCAGTGGTGACTAATGCCTGATAGATGAGTGCGGCAACTTCGGCGCGGGTAATGTCTCGCATCGGTTCGAGTTGTTGAACTTGGGGATAATTCACCACCATGCGCCTCGTGGTGGCAACAGCGACGGCATCTGTGGCGTAGCTGGGAATTTGAGCGCGATCGCCATAAACTCCCAAGACGCTAGAATTGCCCCCCGTAAGTGCCAAACCACTGACTAAAGATGCGATCGCCTGTACCCGCGTTAGATTTTGCCCCGGTCGAAAGGTGTTATCTGGAAACCCAGAGATAAAACCCATCGATGCCGCCTTCGCGATCGCCCCCGCCGCCCAAAAATCTGCTGGAATATCCTTGAAACTGCTCTGATTTCCCGGTCGTGGCGGCAAGTTAAAGGTTTTCGCGATCGCTGCGGCATATTGGGCGCGAGTCATTGCCGCTTCTGGCTGAAACGTCCCATCCGGGAAGCCACTCATCAGATTTTTCGCCACTAGCGCCTGAATAAACGCTTCCGCCCAATAACCGGCAACATCGCTAAACTGGGCGGGTCCCATTGTAAAAGTAGCGGCAACCGTCGCCGCCACAAATTCCACCGTTCCCTGCACCCGCACTGGATTCAGCTGATTTCCCGCTGAGACGACCGCGAACCGCGTCAGATTTTGCAGATCGACTTCCCCGTTATCCCGCAAAATATTACCCGCTGGCTCTTGACGGCTCCCTAGCTGTGGTTTTGCCCCATCATTGATAATTAGCCCCGCTTGTGTATTTTTCTCAATGAGATTGCGACGCAGCACCGGGGTCGCGTCACGAGACAGAAAAATCCCCGCCCGATTCGCAAAAATCTTATTATCGGTAATTAGGGGAGCCGCTTGATCTCCAATCAAAATTCCGTAACCCGTTCTCTCTGCCACATTCCGACGCACTTCCCCCTTGGCATTGCGGACGAGAGAAAGACCTGTGGAGGCATTTTGGGTAAATACATTATCTAAAATTGCCGGTTTCGCAGTACCCGTGACAAAGACGCCATCGCGACTGCAACTGGTAAAGGTATTATTCGCCAGCCTTGGCGATGTCGATTCTATCCAAACCCCTGTCCCCTTCGCCCCCCGATTCGTCACTGAGACTCCCCGCAGTTGGGCATCCGTTTCCAGCCGCAGGGTAATATTTTGGGAGCCAAAGCTTGGGCTAATATATTCCCCACTGCCTTCGATTTGAATTCCCTTGCCTTTGCTGGATTCATTCCCTACCACCGTCACCCCAGCCGGGATTACCAGAGGAAATACTTCTCCCCCTGCCGCATTGTAAATCCCAGATGCCAACTGAATCGAAGTTCCGGCTTGAGCCTGCTTCAGGGCACGAGTCAGCGTCTTCAGTGGGGCAGATGAGTTCCCGACACTGTTATCTTTGCCAGTTGCTGGGTTGACATAAAGCATTGGTTGACCCATAAAGTAAAGAGTTTTGAATTTAGTCCTTTGTCATTTGTCCTTAGTTGTTTGCTTTTGACCAATGACCAATAACCAATGACCAATGACTGATGACCCATAATGATCGAAGTTGAAAATTTAAGCAAAATCTATGGCGCGACCCCAGCCATTCAGGATGTCACCTTTAATGTGGAACCTGGGGAAATTTTGGGCTTTTTGGGGCCGAATGGTGCCGGAAAAACGACAACCATGCGGATTTTGGCGGGATATCTACCCGCTTCCAGCGGGACTGCCCGGATTGCTGGGTACGATGTGCATGAAGATTTAATGGCGGTACGGCGGCGGATTGGTTATTTACCGGAGACGCCACCTTTGTATCCTGACATGAGCGTGGAGGGATTTTTGCATTTTGTGGCGCGGCTGAAGGGGGTTCCCGGACGCGATCGCAAATCCCAAGTAAATTCAGCAATGGAACGCTGCAACCTCACCGAAAAACGCAAGGTACTCATCCGCAAGCTTTCTAAAGGCTTTCGCCAACGGGTTGGCATTGCCCAAGCGATCGTCCACGACCCACCCGCGATTATTTTAGATGAACCCACGGTTGGTCTCGATCCTCGCCAAATTATCGAGGTTCGCAACTTAATTAAAAGCCTTGCCGGTAGCCACACAATCATTCTCTCCACCCATATTTTGCCGGAAGTTAGCATGACTTGCAGCCGAGTGGCAATTATCAATCGCGGTCGGCTTGTAGCAACGAATAGCCCGGAAAATCTAGTAGCACAGCTAGCGGGCGGATCGGGCTATGAGTTGGAAATCGACGGGGATGTAGAAGCTGTGCAACATATGCTCTTAGTTTTGCCCGGAGTTCGTTTTGTCGAATCCATCCCCAGCCAGGAATTACCGCCCAATCGCACTCTTATCCGTGTAGTATCAGAACCGGGTACAGAACCGGCGCGTGATATTGCTGCGGTTTTAATTGGGGCGGGGGTGGCATTGTATGAAATGCGACGCACTCGCGCTAGTCTTGAGGACGTGTTTATCGAACTGACAACCCAAGAAAAGGTCGTCGATATGGATACGGATGAAACCGATGGCAATGGGACATCCCCTCCCTCGCCAGCAGAAGCTGCTGCCATTGTTGCCACAGATGAGCAATCTGGAGGAGTTGAATAAATGGGCGTAATTATTAGTAATATTTTGGCGATTTATCGCAAGGAATTGCAGGGCTATTTTGCTTCGCCGCTGGCATATATCGTCGCGGGTGCTTTCTGGTTTTTAGCTGGATTATTCTTCCTCACTGCATTGCAAAGTGAGAGCGATCGCGCTTTGGATATTTATTTTCAAGGGCAGCAAATCGGCGCACCCGTTCCCCCCATCGATGTCGCCTATAACACCCTCCAAAGCTTTCTTGGGGCAATGTTCTTTTTATCGTTATTTATTCTGCCCATTCTCTCAATGGGGCTGTATTCCGAGGAACGCAAGCGAGGGACTTTAGAGCTATTAGCCACTTCGCCAGTCACCAACTGGGCGGTGGCGGTGGGTAAATTGTTGGGGGTAGTGACATTTTTTATCACAATGGTGCTGCCGTTACTGGCATACGAAGCGATCGCTTTTAATGCATCAAGCCCACCCCTACCCCCGGCGGTGCCGCTATTGGGTCATGCAGCATTAATCTTGGTTGCCGCTGCGATTCTTAGCTTGGGAATGTTTATTTCTTCCCTCACCGAAAGCACAATTTTGGCAGCAATTCTTACCTTTGTGCTAATTTTATGCTTCTCGCTGATCGAGCTTTTAGCGAAACTGACCGGCGGCGTGTTAGGAGAAGCATGGAATCATTTATCCTTAGTCAAACATTACAACACCCTAGTACAAGGTGTGGTTGATACCAGCAGTTTGATTATGTTTGCAAGCTACATTATCTTAGGCGTGTTTCTGACTGCTCAATCTATCGATGCCTTGCGCTATCAGCGTTCTTAAATTGACGAATGGCGAATCGCGTATGGAGTGGTTGCGATGGGAAGACTGAATGCATGAGATGCAAGTAGCCCACACCTTAAAGGGTGGGGCTTGCGTCTACAAAGACCGCCTTCGAGGTTTCCTGCATCTCGATTGAACAGATCGGCACCCGCAAACCTACCATTAACGAACTGTTACCTAAGCTAAACACTTACCTAAAATCTATTGGCAGCAATTACCAATTACCAATTACCAATTACTGATTAGCCAACATGAAAACCATTAATTGGAAGTATTTAAAATATCTCTTTTTGCTTGGCCCAGTTCTAACAATTACGGGTCTAGTTGCTGGATTGGTATCCAGTAGCTGGGGTTCTGTGCCCGTAGGTTTAATCGTTGCTGGAGTTGTAATTATTGGGTTATGGCTGCTATCTTTGGGCGGTTCGCCAAATGGCTTTTGGGGACGCCGGTCAACTCAGGCGGGAACCAATGCTCTAGCAGCAACACTGGCGGTTTTGGTGATTTTGGGGCTGATTAATTTTCTGGGTGTTCGCCGTGTTGTGCGAGTGGATTTAACGGAAAATCAGCTATTTACCCTTGCCCCCCAGTCGCAGCAATTAGTGCAAAATTTATCGCAGCCAGTCAAGTTGTGGGTATTTGAAGAAAATCCGAATCCTCAAGACCAACAATTGTTGGAAAATTACCGACGATATGGCTCTCAATTTAGTTTTGAATTTGTCGATCCGCAACTGCGACCCGGACTGGCTCAAAGGTTTAACCTTCAATCTCTAGGGGAAGTTTATCTGGAATCGGAGGGACGACGAAAGCTCATCCAGACAGTGAATCCGCAGCGCGGGGAGAGCCTTTCAGAAACAGTGGTGACGAATGCGATCGCCCAAATTACGAGCGATCGCGTTGGCAAGGTTTACTTCCTCCAAGGTCACGGCGAACGTCCCTTACAAGCGGCGCAAGGAAGCATCTCTCAGGCGGTGAGTAGCCTGGGAGAGAAAAGCTACACCACTCAACCCCTAGATTTGGCGAAAACTCCAGGAATCCCCCAAGATGCTGACCTCATCGTCATTGCTGGCCCCAAACGGGCGCTGTTTGCCGCTGAAGTCACTGCTTTGAGCGATTACCTGAAGCGCGGCGGTAGGCTACTGGTGATGGTAGACCGGAATACCAATCCCGGTCTGGATAACTTGCTCAAAGATTGGGGCGTGAGGCTGGATAATCGTCTTGCCATTGACTTGTCCGGTGGTCAGGCGGGACTGAGTCCGGCGGTGATTATGGTGACGCGCTACGGTCAACATCCGATTACGAAAGATTTTCAGGATGGTCGTTCTTTCTACCCGTTTGCACGACCGATTGAAGTGACTCCCATCGCCGGTATCCAGGCGACGCCTTTGCTGGTGACAAACGACCAGAGTTGGGCTGAGAGCAATCCCGAAAGCGATCGCTTGCAGTTTGATCCCGAAAGCGATCGCCAAGGGCCTTTAATTCTCGGCGTCGCCCTAAGTCGCGTCTATCCTCCCCAAAGTGTGTCTGCACCATCCCCAACTCCAACAGCAACTCCAGGGGCGACTCCAGGAGCAACCGCTAGCCCCACCCCCAGTGCGTCCCCAAGCCCAACAGCGACGACATCAGCTTCTCCCTCCCCATCAGCAACTACTAGCCCCAGCCCGTCCCCAACTCCAACGGCGACGACATCAGCTTCTCCCAGCCCAACCGCAACTACTAGCCCCAGCGCGTCCCCAAGCCCGACGGCGACGACATCAGCTTCTCCCAGCCCAACCGCAACTGCTAGCCCTAGCGCGTCCCCAAGCCCAACCAACTCACCGGCAAAGACGGCAAATGCTGACCAAAAACCAGCAGAATCCCGTCTAGTTGTCCTCGGTAATTCTGATTTTGCTAGCGATGGTTTATTCGAGCAGCAACTCAATGGAGATGTATTCCTCAACTCCGTCAGCTGGTTAAGCAAACAGGATGAGCAACTTTTATCCATCCGTCCCAAAGAAGTAAAAGACCGTCGCATCAACTTGTCCCAAGACCAAGCCAATCTAGTGGGTTGGATAGCTGTGTTGATTATGCCCTTAATCGGGTTCATTACAGCCGGACTGGTTTGGTGGTTCAGACGTTAGTAATTTCAGATTTTGGATTTAATCTAAAATCAACTCGCGTGTTGATTATGAAGCTAAAACGAACAACTTGGATTCTGATACTATTGGCGCTGAGTTTGGGGGGATTCGTTTATTTTTATGAAATTAAAGGTGCCCCCCAGCGAGAAGCAGCACAGGCAAAACAAAAGGAAATCTTTTCTTTTGAAAAAGACCAGATACAGGCTTTGACAGTTAAAAGTCAGGAACAAACGTTGAAGTTTGAGCGAGTCACGCAGGAAGCTGTGGACAAGACGAGTATTTCTCAATGGCAGATGAAATCGCCCAGCGACGTCCCAGCCAGCGATCCCTCTGTTTCATACTTGCTAAATTTACTGGTAGATGGCAAGAGCGATCGCACCCTCTCCATCTTCCCTAACCAGCTACAAGAATATGGACTCGACAAACCCCAAGCGACGGTAGAAGTAAGGCTAAATAATCAGCAAACTCATCAGATAATTTTGGGTAAGCCTAACTTCAATAGTAGTTTCTTGTATGCTCAAGTTGACCCCCCTGCACAGACCCCTCAGCAGCTAGAGGTGCTTTTAGTCCCGATAGACTTTGAGTATGGTGTAAAACGTCCTCTGTCAGAATGGAAAGCCAAGGAAGCGGTTCAAAAAAATAGTCCGGATAAAACCTCTGACAAAGCAACACCCTCTCAGTCACCTCAGCCTAGTCCGTCTTCTTCTCCAGCAAGTAAAAAAGATACTTCCGGCAAAAATTCAGACAAAGCAACACCCTCTCAGTCACCTCAGCCGAGTCCTTCTCCTTCCCCGGAAATTAAGAAAGATACTTCCGGCAAAAATTCAGACAAAGCAACACCCTCTCAGTCAAATAAACCTAGTCCCTCCCCCTCTCCAAAAACTACTAAAAACCAGCCTGCTGAAAAAGCAACACCGTCTAAGTCAGATAAGCCGAGTCCTTCTCCTTCCCCAGCAAGTCAGAAAGATACTTTAGACAAAAAACCAGACAAAGCAATACCCGCTAAGTCACCTCAGCCCAGCCCCTCTCCTTCACCAAAAAATAGTAAAACTGAGACTTCAAAAACCGAAAAGTCACCTCAGCCTAGCCCCTCTCTCTCACCATGAACAGCCCCACCGCAACGCTGCTAGTTTCCTGCCCCGATCGACGAGGATTGGTGGCAAAAATTGCTAATTTTATCTACGCTAATGGCGGTAATATTATTCATGCCGATCAGCACACCGATTTTGCGGCTGGGTTATTTCTCACCCGAATTGAGTGGCAGTTAGAAGATTTTAATCTACCGCGTGAGTTGATTGGCCCAGCATTTAACGCGATCGCGCAACCTCTACAAGCCCACTGGCAGTTGCACTTTTCCGACACAGTACCCCGGATTGCCATCTGGGTAAGCAAACAAGATCATTGTCTCTTTGACCTAATTTGGCGTCATAGAGCAAAAGAATTCTCCGCCGAAATTCCACTAATTATCAGCAACCATCCCGATTTACAAGATGTAGCCGCTCAATTTGACATCGACTATCATCACATTCCGATTACCAAAGAAACAAAATCACAGCAGGAAGCCAAACAATTAGAATTACTGCGGCAATACAACATTGATTTAGTTGTGCTGGCAAAATATATGCAAATCGTCAGCCCTGATTTTATCAGCCAATTTCCGCAAATTATTAATATTCATCACTCATTCTTACCTGCATTTGTAGGAGCTAATCCCTATCACAAAGCCTACGAACGCGGCGTCAAAATTATCGGTGCAACGGCTCACTATGTCACCGCCGACTTGGATGCAGGCCCCATTATTGAGCAAGATGTAGTGCGAGTCAGTCACCGGGATGAGGTTGAAGATTTGATTCGCAAAGGCAAAGATTTAGAGCGAGTGGTATTAGCGAGAGCAGTGCGATCGCATTTGCGAAATCGCGTGCTGGTATACGGGAATCGCACGGTAGTCTTTGAGTAAAAATCAAGAAGCTCTAAGATGATTTTTTGTATGCTAAGAAAATCTAATTAATGCCTTATGACGACTACTATAACTAAAAGTAAAAACAGCGTTTTCCTTAAAGATATTAGCTAGCAAACTTATGAAGCATTATTACCTTATAGCAGTATTTCTACGCATAATTTTATAACAAAGCTGTCAACTTCCACTATATAGCAATCCTAAATAATTCGCTAAAGGGATATCCTCGACTTCTCGAAGAAGTCGGGGATGTAAACCTCTGGCATCTCACAATTCAAATAGGATGGCTATACATAGCATCACAAGAACGAGAAGAGGATTTCTGCTTAAACTGTACTATATTTTTGACCAATTTCTCTAAGTAACGTAGTCAGATTATTCTTTTCATTTTCATCATGTAGCATATTTATAACTTTGTTCAATTGAGATAAGTCCTTCTTGTATTGCTCGTCAAATAACTGCGAACTTAATTGCGGTGTTAAAAATTTTACTAAGTCAGGCTCCCTCGATACAGTATCTACAACATCTTTCAACTTGGATAAATCATTATTTTTTCCATAAAATAAAATTTCTACTACTCTTTTCAATTCTGGTACTTTATTCTTGTACTTATCATTAGAGATAAGCTCGGCTAAATTATAATCATTAGATGCAATAGTTACTAGCTCTTTCATCTTAGACAAATTGGTCGCGTACTTTTCATCTGACAAAATATCTAATACCTTTTTCAACCTATATAATTCCTTCTTCTGTTTTTCTTCAGATAGCAGTGAGGTTAATTTAATTTCCGAATTGAAAAATCTTGCTAAATATTCATATTCATATTCATGATCGAGTGAGTCGATTGTGTCCTTTGTCCAGACGAGCCTGCGGTTAGTAAAAACAACACCCACATTTTTCCAGAAACTGCTAGTATCTATCAAAGCGATTAGCTTTTCGTCAGGATTAACATATAACCAAGTAGACAGCGCATTTGACAACCTATCCAAGGGAATATTAGGAGCAGAAAAACCTTGCTTAAAACTGTATTTCTGACGCACGTTCCTTTGAAGGAATTCTCCCAAAGAGTCTGGTAATGGATCTTCAGTCAAGGTATAAGTTCGAGTTTCTAACTGGCGCAGCACTTCCTGATCTCGTTTCTTTTGCCCTTTCAGAAATGACCAAATCAAAAATGCTGTACCTGATGCCACAAGAGCAGCACCGCCAGTTATTGCACCCAGTCCACCAAGAGCCGATATTGTAGTAGTGATAGCAGCAGCACCGGACAGCGTACCAGTGACTCCCAAAGCGCTGGCAGCAGTCCAAGCCGCTAAAACAGTGGTGGCACCAGCTATTGTTCCTGTACTGATAGCAATCCCCAGATTTTTTTGATCTTCGCTATCCATTTCTGAGACTAAGGCAATAGACAGCATCCCTGCGGCTCCAATTAGTGCCGCTCCTCCTGTTGCTACGGCTAACCCACCCAGCATTCCCAAACCACCAGCCGCAACAGAACCACCACCTAAAACGGCTAAAGTTGCATTTGTTGCAGCTGCTCCAGACAAACTGCTAATACTAACACCCGTTGCTGTTTCTGCTCCAATCGTAGTCAGCACTTTCGTAGCTTGTGGGACAATCGCTGCACCTTGTTTTTTCGCACGCTCCAGTTTACGTCTGAAGTCATCAGCATCTTTTACGAGAGCATCTACTGTTTGAGTAAAATTTTCTTGATTGTCTAAATCCTGAGACCTTGCTAATAAGTAAACAACTTTAGCATTATCTGGGATATCTGCATTGTGGATGAAAAAGTCTAGGGAGTTCAACGTTGCTTCATCGGTTGTTTTTTTGCCATCACGTACCGCCTGATAAATCGACAGGTAATTTGCTTTTTGTTCAGAAGTTAGTTTTTTAGTATCATTAATCTGTTTGATAAGAATCAAATCAACTGTTAATGCTCTTGATTTTGCACTTGCTATCGAGTAAATCCGTTTGATTTCTAAAGGCAGAGAGGAGCTTGCCACAATCGAGTCTAAGTCTGTGAGCGCTTTAAAGTCAGGCACAGGTTCTTCAGCGCGGACGTATGCGTAGGTTCCTACGATTAGTTTCTTCTCTGTCTCAGTCAGTTCAGATTCAGCTAATGTGGATTCAATGGCTTGCTTAATTCCGAGTAAGCGCGAATTAGTACTGGCAAGTTGATAACGCTGTTGAATTCTATTATCTAGTTTTGAGGAATATATCACATAATCAAGAAAATCTAATGCAATCAAATCGTTAATGTACTTGGATTCCTCGATTTTGTCATACACGGATGTGCATTTATCTTTACTTGATTGTTGGATAAATTGCGTGTTTTTATCTATTTCTTGATGAATTTGGTAATTTATGCTAGATTCTCGGTCGTATAAAGTATGAAAAACCACAGTAATATCTTTACCTTTTTGACCACGACCTTTGATAGTAATCTCTTGATTTTCTTGCGTTCGAGGGATAATCTCTACGGAGCAAGTCTCTCCAGAACGCAAAGTAAAGGTTTCCTTTCCCCCGTTCTTAGCTGTTGTATAAGGAACAAAAATATGATATTTCTCTACGATAGAAATATTTTTTCCTACTTCCTTGCTATCAGCCATAGCGCTAGCTGGATAAAGCAAGTCTTTTGCCATCAGACCGAATGTACCTAAAGCCAGATAACTAAGAAAATAACGGCGGCTCAGAGTAGAGAGACTTAGTGGAGGCATGACTAATACTTTTATATTTCTGGAAGTGTTGCACAGTTGTTGCTGACCGAGCTACAACCCACTCATTATTAGCATTTTTAGCCCATCATCACCACATTGGAAACGCCACCCGAAAATTATTAGAAGAATTGACACCAGCCCAGTGCGACCGTACCAAGAATCACAATTGAAGTACCAGAAGAACTATTAGAGTAACTGGCACGAGTAGGCGATAGCGATCGCTAAGTAGCATTGCTGGGTTATGGACGGGATTGGCAAAACTGCGTTGTCTGGAAAGCTAGTAGAACAGATTCAGGATAATTTTGAGTATGTTATGTAGCGATCGCACTGTGCGGTTGTGGGATGTTAGTAGCGGTGAATGTCTCCAAACCTTACAGGGATCTCCCAATTGGGTACTGTCAGTCGCGTTTAGTCCAGATAATCAAATTTTGGCGAGTAGTAGCGATCGCACTGTCAGGTTGTGGGATGTCAGTAGCGGTGAATGTCTCCAAACCTTACAGGTGTCTACCAACTGGGTTTGGTCAGTTGCTTTTAATCCGGAAGCAAAGACTTTGGCGACTGGCAGTGGCGATCGCACTGTGCAGTTGTGGGATGTTTGTTAGTAGCGGTGAATGCCTGAAAGCTTTCCAGGGACATACCAATGGAGTTTGGTCAGTTGTCTTCAGTCCAGATGGACAAATACTCGCGAGTGCTGGGCAAGATGAAATGATTCAGCTTTGGGATGTAGCGACAGGCGAGTGCGTGAACACCTTGAGAAGTGAAAGACCCTACGAAGGTATGAATATTACTGGCGTTACAGGTTTAACAGACGCGCAGAAAGCGACCCTGAAAGCGCTGGGGGCAGTAGCGTTGGAATGATATTTTCCTCATCTTCTGCAATCCTGGGTGTAATTATATTCGCCTGTAACTCCGACTAGAAATGACTTTCTCCTAAATCGCCCTTGCCCCTCTGCCTGGAAAGCTCTGGTTTTCCGGATGGAGTGTCACAAGTTCGTATTTATATGAATAACTCCCGACGTTGATCCTTCGATTCGCTACATTGGTGTAGAACGCCATTTAGCATTCCGCCGCAAGCGGGAACCATTGTCAAAGTGGCAGCGTCTTGGAGGGTTAGGATGTTTTAACCCCTATATCCATCCATGACTCAATCGATTCCTGTATCCTGGTCAACAGCTGAAGCAACGGTTTCTCAAGCGCCGGTGCAACCTGAAAAACTGTCAAACTACGATCTAATTCTGCATTGTCAGGCGGGGCTGCGTCCTGACCGCGCTGCCTTTGCCGAACTTTTGCGCCGGTATCAGTCTCATGTCGATAAGATTTTGTACCATCTGGCTCCAGATTGGCAGGATCGGGCAGATTTAGCTCAAGAAGTCTGGATTCGGGTTTACCGCAATATTAAGCGGTTGCAGGAGCCAGTCAAGTTCCGGGGGTGGTTGAGCCGGATTGCCACGAACCTGTTTTATGATGAGCTGCGTAAACGCAAACGGGTGTCTCATCCGCTGTCGTTAGATGCACCTCGCATGATGGATGACGGCGAAATGGATTGGGAAATTGCATCTGACAATCCAAGTCCCGACGAAGACATGACGACGCGGGAATTTTATGAACAGCTGCATGAAGCGATCGCCGATCTGCCAGAGGTGTTTCGCACTACCATCGTCCTGAGAGAAATCGAAGGCATGGCTTATGAAGAAATTGCCGAAATCACAGGTGTCTCCCTGGGAACGGTAAAATCTAGAATTGCTAGAGCGCGTCAGCGCCTGCAATCTCAGCTGCAAAACTACCTAGACGGAAATTAATCTAACTTAGGGATAGAATCTGGTTTCAGCTATTCGGTGGATTCGTACCTCCGGGGTTGCCGATTATCTTTAAAGCAGTAGGATAGCCTTCCTTGTTCGCTGAAGTGCTGCAAGGTGTGGCTTCCAAGAAACGATTTCAGATAGGTCGTGAAAAAAGGGTAGATTTTTACTGGGTGCGATCGCTTGCTAAAAACTAGACTAAGCGTAAATCGTTAAGTTCACCCTTGGTTGTCACGGATTAAGTCAGCTCCCCATTACTTGTGTTTTACTTCTTGGCAAAACAGTTAAGATTGTAATGAAATACAAGTTTCTACGTATATACTGAATGTGGCAAAGATTAGTGACTGCTCTGCTTTCCTATTGTGTGACTTGCTGGTGATGTGAAAATGACCTCTGATTTGAACAATCGTAAGGATTCTGGACAGCGGTGCCCTGCAAACGCACAAGTCTCTAAGGAGATGGATATTTTGCAACGCGATCGCTTTGAATTGCTCAGTGCCTACTTAGATAGTGAAGTAACTGCTGACGAGCGCAAACAAGTTCAGGAATGGCTTAAAAGTGACCCCAAAATGCAGTGTTTGTATACCAGACTGGTGAAATTACGCCAGGGTTTACAAACAATTCCCGTTCCAGAGTCCGAGCAATCAGCAGAACAGGCTGTTAATCAAGTTTTCGGACGCATCAACCGCCGCCGCTCCCAACGGGTTGCTGCATGGGGTGGCGCAGCGCTCGCAGCTTTGTTTGTCGGCGCTTTGTCAGGAATTCTTCCGGGTAATCACTCCCTGAGTCCCCAACTAGCAAAAGCTCCCATTTCAGAGACAGCAGCAGAGCCTTTGATGGTTGCCCTGAATCATCCCGCAGTGGAGATTCCTAAAGCAGCAGTCGCGGCTCCAGAAAAATTTGTGAAGCCATCAGTAGATGGATCTGACGCCAAGGGATATCAGAATTAATCCGCTTTGACTTAAAAAATATTGAGCAATGAGTGATGAGTTTTGGAATGAACTCATCACTCATTGTTTTTTAAGTGGCTCCACCATCCAGAGGTCAGCAGAATCCCTTTTTGGCGTCTAACCCGATCAACGCTCATCAAGTAAGCCCAAGCTATTGCTAGTGGCTGCCCAGATGGTTTATAGGTCTCAATTTGATGCCGGTTATATTCATTTTGTGCCTCTGGACGGCTAGGGTCATAGCCTTCCAGATTATCCAATTTCTGTAACACAGTTGAATCGGGAAAAGTGAGTATGAACCCGTGAATTTTTGCATTGCCAGGGATCATTGCGGGATACCCTGCTGGGAGGGAAAAAAGTTCGCCGAATGCGATCGCTCTTTTCTCTTCCACCACCTTTCCAGCACAGTATCGCTCGTAATTGCACTCTCCCGGTTTCAAAGTGCCGTAAACAAAAACTTGTAAATTATTCAAAATATACTTGCTATAGATATGTAAAAGATTGCTGCTAAAAAGATATTACTCTTACTTAAGACCGTAATTTCAAATAATTTATTAAATCCTATTCTTACTCTTTCTCCACGTTCTATATCGCTAATACATATAGGCTATCGTCCTTGGAGCATGGCAACGCGATCGCTAGTGGGTTCTAAGGGCAAAGCGCAGGCTCCGCAAACGCAGTTTTTTCAAAAAATATCCACTCACTCAAATAGGATTGCAATAAACACTGATTATCCTTAGTGCAGTTCAGCTCCTATCTGCGTAGGATGTGGATATCTTCAGCGTCAGCAAAAAATAGAAAAATTTAAATCGATAGTGTAGCCTACCGTCCAGACTATGGTGAACAGTTGTGTCAGAATATTGAGGCAAACACGATTACTAATCCAGCAGGAGTTTTTTCCGTGGAGTCCCGTTACAACCCAGCAGCAATCGAGGAAAAGTGGCAACAGACTTGGGCAGAACAAAGCTTAGATCAAACCCCCACAGATAGCACTAAGCCCAAGTTCTATGCTCTGTCCATGTTCCCCTATCCATCGGGCAGCCTGCACATGGGACACGTCCGCAACTACACCATCACGGATGTGATTGCCCGACTCAAGCGGATGCAAGGGTATCGCGTACTCCATCCGATGGGTTGGGATGCCTTTGGTTTGCCAGCTGAAAATGCCGCTATTGACCGGGGTATTGCCCCAGGAAAATGGACTTATCAAAATATTGCTCAGATGCGGCATCAATTGCAGCAGTTAGGGCTTTCAATTGACTGGAACCGCGAAGTTGCTACCTGTTCTCCCGATTATTACAAGTGGACGCAGTGGATCTTCTTGCAGTTTTTAAAAGCCGGACTGGCTTACCAAAAAGAAGCCGCCGTTAATTGGGACCCCATCGACCAGACGGTGCTGGCAAATGAACAAGTCGATAGCGAGGGCAAATCTTGGCGTTCCGGTGCTAAAGTCGAACGGAAAATGTTGCGGCAGTGGTTCCTGAAAATTACCGACTACGCCGAGCAATTGCTCAACGATTTGGACAAATTGAGCGGATGGCCCGATCGAGTCAAGTTGATGCAGGCGAACTGGATTGGTAAATCCACTGGCGCTTACCTAGAATTTCCGATTGTCGGGTTGGATGAGAAAATCGGTGTTTTCACCACCCGTCCCGATACCGTCTATGGCGTGACTTACGTGGTGCTAGCGCCAGAACATCCTTTGACTGCCAAAGTGACGACTCCAGATCAAAAAGAGGCGGTAGAAGTATTTATCCAAGAAGTAGCCCAAGAAAGCGAATTGGAACGCACCGCAGAGGATAAGCCAAAACGCGGTATTCCGACTGGCGGGAAGGCGATGAATCCTTTTACAGGAGAAGAGATTCCCATCTGGATTGCCGATTACGTATTGTACGAGTACGGCACTGGCGCGGTGATGGGTGTTCCAGCCCACGACACGCGGGACTTCCGGTTTGCTAAGGAGCAGAATCTCCCCGTTCAGGTTGTAATTGTGCCGCCAGGAGATGATGTAGAGACGGGAAATATCGCATCTCTACAGGAGGCTTATACCGAACCAGGAATTGTGGTGAATTCAGACCAATTTAATGGGATGGATTCAATTAAAGCGAAGACAGGGATTGTTGAGTACGCGGAAAAAGAGGGTTGGGGGAAAGCGCGGGTGCAGTATCGCCTGCGGGATTGGTTAATTTCGCGGCAACGCTATTGGGGGGCACCCATTCCGGCAATTCACTGTCCCAGCTGCGGTACGGTGCCGGTGCCGGATGAAGACTTGCCGGTTCGATTGCCGGAAGAGGTAGAATTCACGGGTCGCGGGGCGTCTCCGTTGGCTCAGATGGAAGCTTTTGTCAATGTCCCTTGTCCCGCTTGCGGCACCCCAGCTAAGCGGGAGACGGACACGATGGATACATTTATTGATTCGTCGTGGTATTTCTTGCGCTATCCCGATGCGAAGAACGAACAGCAAGTTTTCGACCCAGCAAAAACCAATGACTGGATGCCCGTAGACCAGTATGTGGGCGGGATTGAACACGCGATTTTGCACTTGTTGTACTCGCGGTTTTTTACCAAGGTTTTGAGAGACTGCGGTCTTTTAAACTTTGACGAACCCTTCCAACGCCTGCTAACTCAGGGCATGGTGCAGGGCACTACTTACAAAAATCCTGCCACTGACAAATACATTCCCGCGGCACAGGTAGATCCAGCCGATCCAAAAGACCCAGAAACGGGGGAACCGTTGCAAGTCTTCTATGAAAAGATGTCCAAGTCGAAGTACAACGGCATCGATCCAGAGGAAGTCCTCGCCAAGTACGGGGCAGATACAGCGCGGATGTTTATCTTGTTCAAGGCACCTCCAGAAAAAGATTTGGAATGGGATGATGCCGACGTTGAAGGACAATTTCGCTTCCTCAACCGCGTCTGGCGACTGGTGGCAGAATTTGTCGCTCATCCCTCTAGCCCCCCGGAGAAAGGTGGGGAGATGAATAAGGGCGAAAAAGACTTGCGACGGGCAATTCACGGGGCGATTCAAGCGGTTACGGAAGATTTAGAGGGCGAGTATCAATTCAATACAGCGATTTCCGAGTTAATGAAGTTGAGCAATGCTTTAGCTGATGCCAAATGCAAAGACTCGCCAGTGTATGCCGAAGGGATAGAAACTCTGATTCACCTGATGGCTCCTTTTGCTCCTCACATTGCTGAAGAACTGTGGCACACAATCGGTCACAGCGATTCGGTACACACCCAAACTTGGCCTACCGTCGATCCGGCTGCCTTGGTGGTCGATGAAATCACGCTGGTGATTCAAGTCATGGGCAAAACCCGTGGGGCGATTCAAGTGCCCGCTGATGCGAATCGGGAAGCTTTAGAACAGTATGCCCGCGAGTCAGAAGTTGCTCAGCGGTTCATCGAAGGCAAGGAAATTAAAAAGGTGATTGTAGTGCCTGGAAAGTTAGTGAATTTTGTGGTGGGTTGAAAAGAGAGGCTACGCGATCGCCCTCTTGCCATCTCGGTTCAGAAAAAGAGTGCGATCGCAATTCCATTCAATTATCAAAGCCTCCAGTCTTCTTCAATAATCTTCGTGCTTGAACTGCTCAAAGTCTTTGGGTGAAACTTGTTCTTCAGCAACTGCCTGACCAATCTTGCTCTGGACTAGATTGCTCTGGAATCAGAAGAAAGTTTTGATAACTGGTTGCAAGTCTAAAAATCACCCATTCAGGTGAGTCAGCTGGGTGAAGTACTCGAGTGTCTGGGATAAGAGAATTTGGTGTTACGCAAGGCACGATGTCACATCAAATGTTTTGGTAAGGTTTATTAGGAGTTGGGGTAGCGATCGGGATGAAAAGCGTATGCATTTTTTGCGGTTCCAACAAAGGCTTACGACCCGCCTACGCGGAGGCAGCCCAGCAAATGGGTGAAGCGCTAGCACTCCGAGGAATTAGTCTAGTCTACGGTGGTGGAAATGTTGGATTAATGGGAATAGTTGCCGATGCGGCACTAGCAGCAGGAGGTGAGGTCATTGGTGTGATTCCTAAAGCCTTAGTGGACAAGGAAATTGCTCATAGGGGTCTAACCGATCTGCAAGTTGTTGGTTCAATGCACGAGCGCAAAGCTTTAATGGCAGAACTGTCGGATGCGTTTGTGGCACTACCAGGAGGCTATGGAACGTTTGAGGAATTTTGCGAGGTGCTGACTTGGGCACAACTAGGCATACACCAAAAGCCATGCGGTCTGCTGAATATCGAGGGTTATTATGACCACCTGATTGCGTTCTTCGATCGCGCGGTTGGCGAAGCGTTTTTGCGTCCTCAGCACCGTTCGCTTGTGCTGGAAGAGCAGGAACCGATGCTACTACTTGATACGCTGGCTGGATATCAACCGCTCTTAATCGATAAGTGGATTGGTCTTAACGAGACTTGACCAAGAAGGCGCTAGTGCAGCGACAGCAAAGTAACTGACCACTTCCTGGAAACGAGGGGATGAGGGGATGAGGGGGTGAGGGGGTGATATCAACTGATCGCTTACTTCTGCCGTGATGCACTAGGGAGTGGGACTAGAGCGTTGGAAAGAGAAGAGGACTAGACCAAGGTGGCAGAAATAACCCAGAGGGTGAAATTCTCCTCCTCACCCTCTCACCCTCTCACCCCCTCACCCCCTCATCAGCGCTGGAACTGGGAAACTAAGGCTTCAACTTGATCTACGCAGTCGATAGATGTCACTGAGTTTGGGTCGATGTTTGGCGGTAATTTCAGCTGCTTGAAGCGTTTCTTTGTAAATGAGGTTGTATAGCGGTGATAGGTGAGCAACTTGCGGTTGAGGACTTCAACCGCCTGGGAGGGTGACGTTTCAGGACTTGAGCTACCTGTTTCTAACGGTTGCATTCCGTTAATGGAGGGTACGAAAACATCTGACAGCTCACGATTAATCTGCTCGGATCTAGGTGTATAGCTAATCAGCTTCATTAAAACGTTTTGCTGTACGTTTGTGTCTTCCATTAAGTCTCCGATTGCATAGCCCGCCCAGTTGAGCATCGTATATTTTTTTGCCTCACCTAACTTAATCGACTGGTTACTGAACCCTGTACCAATTGAAATCAGCAAGAGGTTATCGGTACCCGTTTCCCAACCAATTCCATATTCTTTTTGAGTTGCTTCCACAAACAACTGGAATGATGGGTTGTTAAACATACTCACAGCACCATCAACAAATTCATACTCTTGATTGCCGACAGCAAACATATGAGGCGGGAAAAAAGTTGGTGCAGCAGAACTTGCTCAAACGATATGCCAGAGTGGAATTTCGCTATTACTCTTGAAGAATTGGTTATTTGGATGGTTAACGAGGAACCAGGCTCCATCAGTTGTTACATTCTTGGAAACAATCATCAAGAGTGTTTTCAGTTGATCCGATCCAAGGGTGATGTCACCTAGAATAGACTTTATATTTTGCTCTAGCGGCCCTGAATCGTACTTTGACCACAGTTGCCCGAGCAGCCAACGTTTACTAAACATTGTCTGAGCATCGTTATAAAAAATATCACGCAATGCTCACGCTGACATTCCTTTAGCGAGTCCTGCTGCTAAAATTGCACCTGCACTCGTGCCGCCAATGAAGTCGAAGTAATCAGCCAAACACTTCCAAGGCGAATTAGGTTGGTTGTAGAGTATGTCTTCTAACTTAATTAGAATTTCAACCACAATTAGTCCACGAATACCGCCACCATCCATTGACAGTAAGCGCTTGGGTCGTTTTAAATTCAATTTGTTCAAGGTCATTGCTTATTCCTTATTTAAGGATTTTTTTAAAGTCAAGTGAAAAAAATAATATCCCACGGCTTTAGATTGCATATGTATTCGGTTATAATTGGTGTTTTTAGAGCCATTAAATTATCAATTTTCAACGTTTTAACTGAGTCCTAAAAAATATTTTAAATTAAGTTTATCTCGGCTTATACCTTGTCTCTTGTTGCTAAAAAGCATTTCCTCTTGAGCGGTAACTAAACATCACTTCTGGATGTTGGTAATTGAGAATAGGTAATGGGTCATTAAGGAAACCAATTACCTATTACTAGCCACTAAAAGGAGGATTGATTTTAACCACATTGCAGACCTGCTCTGGCTATGCCAGTCAGATTAAAGTTCGTTGAAGTTATCGTGTGACGGCGGCGCGATCGCAATTTCTACCAATAAGGGGACGAGGGGAGAATTGCGTCGCAGGTGGTGTTTGAAATCCTCGTCAAGGCAGGCGATCGCCTGAAAACTCGACCACCGAATCGCCCGTGGGATCGACATATTTGCTTGAGACAAGACCACGGATGAGGTCGGACGTCTGGTATCTGAAATGTGGCACATCGGCGGTGGCAGCTTCGGCAATGACTTTTGCAATATCGTCACCTGTCTGCCCTATTGTGGAAAAGACTTGCTCCGTTGCGGAGAGGTATGCATCGAGCATCTTACTATATGCTTCGGGAACGGGCCGCTGCAAATTTGCTCTAGTCTCTAGGACGGATGCGACGAACTCTGTGTTGATCGCGCCCGGTTCGATGAGGGACACAGAGATACCGAGGCGTTTAACAACGGGAGCAAGACTCTCCATAAAACCCTCGACCGCAAATTTAGCGGCGCAATACGCATCGTTGAATGGGTGCCCGATGAGACCGCCGACGCTGGTAACTGTAATGATTCGCCCCGAACCGGCAGAGCGCATCAGCGGTAGGACAGCTTGGGTGACACGCCAGACGCCGAAAAAATTGACATCCATTGTTTGATTTAGATCGTCAATCGATGTTTGCTCAAGGGTTCCTAGGTAGCCAGCGCCTGCATTATTGACAAGCACATCGATCCGACCGTAATCGCGGACAACAGAGTTTACGCACTCGTCAATGGAGGCTGCGTCCTGAACATCCAGTCTACGCACTTCGAGCGTAACATTTTCCGTCTTTGCTCGCGTTTCAAGAGGATTACGCTTTTCTAGGTTACGCATGGTCGCAACGACGGTGAAGCCTGACTGCGCTAGTAACACCGCCGTACTCAATCCGACGCCCGATGATGTGCCTGTGACGAGTGCGATTCGATTCATTATTTTCCTCCGTAAATCCGTAAGACTGCTGCCCGTTTCGTTTGCCGCCTAACTATTTAATTAAACTGACTAAGTCAAAACTGACTAAGTCAGTCTAACTTCCCCAATGGGGTTCGCCGTAGCTTTATAGCAGAATTTAGTAGTAGGTACAGAAGTATCTACTACTAAGTTGTTGTGGCAGTGTTGTACCAGTTCCCTAAGTCCTAAATATCAGTGCTGTAGGCAATCTGCTTGGGTGACAGGTAGGGATAGGGAATTTTACCTTCCTGTTCCAGCTTTTTGTTCCGTTCCTCAATCTCCACTGCTATCAGATTTAGCTTCGCCATAAAAATAGCGTGGATTGAGGAGAACCGATCGTTTGCTAACGGTAATTGGAACAGTAGATGCAAAGACGGGGTGGTGAGCAGGTAGGAGAAAGAAACTTCAAAGTGAGAAATTGTAATGCTCTGCAAAGCTTCCATCACGTATTCCATTGTGATATCGCCTTCAGTTTCAGGTACTGGCTTATCCAGAACGTTGGGTCGGTTGGGGATATACGCTAGGTATTCCTTTTGGGGGAAGTTGACTGCGGAATGTTGGGCACTGGCTAGAAAAATAATGTTGGTTAGAGTTTTCACCAACAGCTCCCGCGTTTCAATAGCAGCCGGAAAACCAGAAACAGCTCCACGCTCCGGATCGGCAGTTTCCTGCGCCCAAGCTTGGATAACTTTATCTGCTGCCACTGCGGCATCATCCTTATACACAGCCGCTACAATATTGCCGACATAGTCAGTAATTGCATTCCAAATCTTGAACCCATCGTCGCGGAAGTAGTAGTCTTCAACGCCGTCCGAACCCTTCTCATCAAATCCGCGTGATAATAGCTCTTGCGGGAAGCTCATACCAGAAAAGTCCCACTTCTTCAATGCCTTCAGCAATAGCTGCATCGCTCCCGCAGTGCCCGTGGCGAAGGTTTGATTAGTAAAGGGAGCAATGTAAGAAACCAAAGTTTGACGAGCAAAGTAGTTGATGCCGATGGTGTCTTCAAAGTGCGGCTTCAGCAGTTGACCAATTGGGTGATCTTTGGGAAAGGCGTTGTGATGGCTGATGGCAAAAGGTTCTATAACCAAGTGCGTGAAGCCCAAGTGGTAGATAAACTGGTGGTACTGGTTGTCAGCACAGACTGCATGAATCTTCGCTAGTAAATACTTGTTGGGATAGGGTGAGTTAGGAGTGTAAACCTCGTTTTTACGGTCTTTATGGCGCGTTAGTTGGATGCCGAGAATGTTCAGCCGCGACTTTCCATCTTTCAGTAGTTCCCGGTATACCAACACGAATGCGGGATAGAAAACTTTACTGCAAAGTTGAGGGATATCTTCTAGATATCCGTAATCCAGCAAGAACAAGCGTTTTTGGGCGATCAGCTCAGGGATAGTTTTCCCTTGCGCCGTCAGGTGTGCCATGTCTTTGGGGATAACACTTTCGTCTGTGCAGAGTGTAATGCACATCGGGTTAACCCCTTGGATTAGCTGGCGGCAGAATTCCACATCATCCTTCCAAATTTTTGGAAGGTTATATGGCTGGTCGATCCAGCCAGAGAAGAAGGCTGTCCACGGATCGCCGCCCTCCTTCTGGATCTTCTCTAGCCTTTGTAAAAATCCCACCTGTGAGTAGAGGTACTCAGAGGCACGCTGCGAAATTAATCCCAGTTTCTGTGGTGGTAGCACTTCTCCTGGCGGTAGACCTTTCACCATGCGTGGCAAGTCCTCCATTGCCACGTCAGGTGCATCTTTCCGACGAGGATACTTTTGATATTCATACTTTTGGTCTTCACCGCCAGCATACTGCTGCACGATTTGCAAAACTTGCTGCTTAACCTCATCCAAAATCCCAGTCAGGAATGCGATCGCGTGTTGCTGCTGCATCTGTTTGGTGTTGGGCAGTTTTTCCCCTGAATCCAGCAACAGCCGCAAGGAAACGACAATCTCTCCACGCTCGGTACGCTTTAGCGGTAGCGTTTTACGTGTTACTTGACCAGATTTCAACTCGTGCAAATCAACTTCGGCAGTACCCATAAACTCATCTTTGCCGAGGTTGGCGTCCCAAACGCTGAAACGCAGCTTGCCCTCAATGCTCACCAACTCAAAGGTGAACTTTTCATTCCACAAGGGGTTGCAAGTTTGCAAACAAGCCTTCGATTCTTGTGGCTTCGCCTCGTCAAGATCGATTACGACAAAAGGATCGGGATTAAACAAGCCAGTTTTGAGCAAATCCTTGCCGCTAATCACTTCAACTTCCAGCTTGCCAATACTGGGATTAAAGTGTTTATCCAAGGATTTGATCGCTTCGGCGTAAGTCTTTTCCTGACCGCTGGTGATTTGTCCGGCAAAAACCGGGCTGATTTCACTTTCAGAAAACCAATGGATCGCTGTCTCAGTCGGACTCTTGGCTGTCATCTCGATAGTGGTGAGGGCACTCGTGATGGGAAGACTAGGTTTGACTTCGACAAAGGAATATTTCAAGATGTGCTTCTGGTCATCGCGCATCTCCAGACGCTCTTTATATTCGCGCCCTGAGAGACTCTTGAAGGAGCGTATCGCCCCAACTTCGTCTTTGCCTGGGGCATCCAATTTAACCCACTCATAAATAGGCCACCATTTCATAATCTCCTGACCAAAGGGTCTGAAGACCGCCCATACTTTGTCGATAGGGGCGCGAACGATACCTGTGACATTTGCGCGGCTAGTTTTTTTCTGGGTGTCTTTGCGAGTGTCAAATTGCGATTTGACCCACTCAAATCGCTGGTTGAACATCTTTTCAATGTTGGCTTTGAGTTGCTGGGCATCTTGCCCCTCTTCAGGGATGAAGATGTTCTCATAGTTCACTTTGGTGACTTCGGCATTCACCTCCGAAAGCTTGACTGTAGCCCTGTAGAGATTGATCGGCATCGAAGCACTTTTGGTCATTTCATAGGCTAAGGTTCGCTCTTCGTTCGAGCAAGACACGAGGCTCTCCTCGACAACTCCACCGTTCGGGAAGAGGATCTGCCGCTTATTGTCAGGCTCTATTTCCACCCCAGTGGCGTATTGCACCCATGAGACATCCTGCCAATTGCCAACGACAGCCCACAACTTATCTACGGGACAGTGGACATCAAACTCGAATAAACACTTGATTCCGTCTCTTCGGAGGATGAAATTAGTGACTTCAGGGATGCGCGTTGGCAGGAACTTTTCCATAATCTTGAGTGCTTTTGCCCGATCTTCTCGGTTCTCGCTCCGCATCACGACTTCCATCGTCAGCGACACTTCTGGACCAGTCTCCGTGTCGTATACCCGCGCGGTAGCTTCGTAGAACGTGAACAGCACATTCGGCTCTGGTATGTCGATCTTCCACACGTGGTTTTGATCGTCCTTGACGACCAGCCGTTCGCGAGTGATCCCACCCCCGAACTCGAATCGGATGATGGCTCCCACGCCATTTTCCGGTTTTCCATCCCCGGTTTCCAGTTCAGTATTTTCGTGTGCGCCGAGAACTTTCTGCAACGAGAGGTAATCATCGAACCCCGACCAAAACTGGTTTACCGAAATGGGTATTTTTTGGACGTTCGTTCGCGAGACGTGTTTGCCAAACTCCAGATCGTCTGTCGAATTTAAGGTACTTAGTGAGGTCATTCCGAATATCTCCATAAATGAACGCGATGGACTGTTGATGACAATAAAGGTGCTAAATTAAGCCTTTTTGAGGGGAAAACACTATTTGTGCTTAGCTGTAATTTGGTAAAATTTGCATTTTTTACACATTGATTCCAGCGCTCCTATCAGGGGACTTTAAGTATTTTTGACTACTATTTTTCTCTAGGTAAAACAGTAGATTTATCCTGTTATTTCCTAACTCATGATTCTAGGATTTGCAAAAGATAAACATACTCATTTGCGAAGCAAAATATTCTGTTTTACTCCTAATTAATCGCGGATACTGATACAAAAACGAACATGAGAGCGTGCCCTGGAACTAAACCACAATATCCAGTCAATCAATTCCTGAAAATTTTCTCTGACAAAATGTTCGTGCTTGAACGAGTAAAATTTATTGTGGTTTGCATAAATCAAGTTTGCACCGTATCTCAAATATCAGCCGCCGAAGTTTAGGATCTAAACAAAGAACTTAAATATTTTTGCTAATCAATTCTCGGAATCCAGACATTGTCAGCTTTTCGTCTGGAAGAAAATTAAGATGCTAACTTTGCGAAGTTGCTTAAAATCGGAAAAATTTCTTAATCTTCGGATCGAACAGCCTATAGCTTTGCCATAATCGGGGTGATTAAATTCTCTAAGACTCAGGAAATCCGTATCCGAAGTTTGTAGCAGTCTATTTAGTGGGGTGGAACCTATTACCCACAGACCATATACACCGGGTTTTGCCTGCCCCACAGGTTGCTGTGTTTGTTAAACTCAGATATTTCTCTGATGAATTTACAACAACAAAAACGTAGGCGTGGTGTGATTCTCACGCCCCAAGGATTAAAGAAACTCCAGGCTGCAAAATCTGAAGCGGAAAGTTGCGAAAAATCTAACAATCGGTACACTCTGGAAGCGTTAAGCGATCGCACTGGCTTAGATCCAGATACCCTGATGAAGGTATTTGCTTGTGACGCTGGGGTTGATAAGCGCACCCTGAGTCGTTGCTTCAGAGCTTTTAACCTCTTATTGGAACAAAGTGATTACGATTTACCCGCTTCTAAAATTGAGCCGGTTGCGGAGCCAGGAAGTGCCACGACGAAAGCAGGACAGCAAGATTGGGGTGAGGCTCCTGAGTGTGGGATTTTCTCCGGTCGCACAGAAGAACTGGCAACCTTGACGCACTGGATTTTATCGGAACGCTGCCGACTGGTGACGCTCTTAGGCATCGGCGGAATCGGCAAAACCTGTTTGTCGGTGAAACTAGCGCTTCAAATTCAAGATCGATTCGAGTTTGTCATCTGGCGAAGTCTACGCAATGCTCCGCCGCTCAAAGAGCTGCTAGCAGAGCTGATCCGATTTCTATCAAATGAGCGGGAAACTGATTTACCGGCAACGGTAGACGGGAGAATTTCGCTACTGATTCGTTATTTAAAGCTTTCTCGCTGTCTATTGGTATTCGATAATGCTCAGACAGTTCTGCACGGGGGCGATTTGCCAAAGACTTCCTGGCGCTATGGCGCTGGACACTATCGCGAAGGCTATGAGGATTATGGTGAACTTTTGAAACGGGTAGGAGAAACACCCCATCAAAGTTGCTTGGTGCTGACGAGCCGGGAGAAGCCAAAAGGTATTGGATTCCTGGAAGGAGAAACTTTACCCGTTCGAGTCCTGAAACTAAAAGGCTTGGAGGTAGCACCAGTACAGGAAATATTGAGGGGGAAAAGTTCTTTATGGGGTTCGCCGAGCGACTGGAGCCAGCTAAGTGAATACTATGCTGGCAATCCATTGGCATTAAAAATTGTCTCGACGACGATTCATAAGTTATTCCACGGGAATATTTCTGATTTTTTAAGCCAAAAAATTACAGTGTTTGGTGAGATTCGCAATCTTTTAGAGCAACAATTTAAGCGGTTGTCCGAGACGGAAAAGATAATTATTAACTGCCTCGCCCTGAGTAACCAAATCCTTTCATTTTCACAATTGCGGGAGAAGATACCGCCCTCGATCTCACCGCAAAAACTGCTAGAAGCCTTGGAATCATTGGAAGAGCGATCGCTAATCGAAAAAAAGGCTGCATTTTTCTTTTTGCAGCCGGTGGTTATGGAATTTGTAAGCGACCAATTAATCGAAGAAAAAATTACCCAAGTGCCGCTGCGAATCGTGTCTAGCGACGAGTATCCCAGATTTGCGGCTAGGAGCTAAAAGCGCATCGCTAGTCGGCACCACAGAACTTGCGATCGCGGTCTACTTCCGGTTCTTGCCAGGAAAAGGCAAAATGGCTGATTGAATTGACTTGCGGTGCCCCAGCGCGGATCGCTTGCATCTGCTGTTCTAAGGACGGACGAGAATTGAACGACTTGCCCCAAGCCCCCGCTAGTACGGGTGAAACCTGAGTGCCGGGTGGCGCAAGACTCAAAACCCGCTCAACTTGCGGGACAATGCAGCTGGTGTTGCCGCAGGTTGCATAGGACATCGGATGCCATTCCATATAACTGGGAAACCGATCCCACGGTTGCACTCTCGAATCATACCCCCCTTGACCCACGGTTTGATTCCCCTCCGGGAAAAACACTGCCCCCGTGCGGATTCTTTGTCGCTGGGCGGGGAGGCTGGCTAACGCCACAAAGTCCACAACGCCTTGAGCCGCATGGGCAACACTCAGTTGCCACAACTCCCATTGCAGCCGGGCTTGGCGCTGTGAGGCGGTTGCTTTCATTTCATCGGCAACGGGGTTGCGTCCCTGCCAGAGGGGCGATCCCTCATCTGGGTAAAGTTTATCCACCCCTGCAACATCGCCAGCGCTAATGAATCCCTTGGTAATATATCGCTCGATCAGTTCTCGTCCCTTATTGTTGAGGGCGCGGTCATACAAAGCCTGTCGAGAACCATCTCCGTAAATCCATAAATCTTGGACTTTCGTTACCACAGAAGCGCTTCCTGACTGGCGGGGATACCGAATGTAGTCAAACAGCACTCCATCGGGGCGGCGACGAACCACCTCTTGAACCAGCTGGTAATAGTCTCGTTTTGCTTGGGCGTTGTAAGGATCGATGAAGGCTTGAGAACCGTCCTCCGTGACCGACAAACTGGTTTTTCCCATACCATCGCGGGCTAGCGCTTGCTGCCGATCGGGTCGCTGGGAGTAGGAGTAGCCGAAGTTCATGGCGAACATCCACGCATATACTTGCATCCCCCGTTCGCGCCCTTTGTTAATCGCTTGTGCGAGCAAGTCCACTTTCTCAGCGCCTGGAGTTCTGATGACAGAAGGCCAGGGTGTGGAATTTTCTGCCTTAGGCAGTAGCACCTGACCGTCAGAAAAAACTTCGACATAGACCTGGTTATAGCCCCGGTTAACCAAGCGATCCATTAATTCATCTAGTGCCCCAGGACGGATGTCACAGGGATACAGGCGCAGCCAGATTGCCTGTACGCGGGGCCAAGTTTGCTGACGACACTGCTGCAAACTCTCTGCGTGTTTTTTCAAGAGCGTTCTGTAGCGACCTTGGGAATCCGAGTTTCCCTTTACGGCTGAAACACGCAAACTTTCTTTTTGGGCGATCGCATCTGCTGAAAGCTGGCAATATGCCCTTGTTTGAGCTAGAGCAGATTGCGAACCCAAGTAAGGGTTGATAAGACTACTACTGGTCAGAACTGCTGCAACTAAACCGCGATAGACACGCTGCCAAGTTTGCGGCAATCTTAACGATGCCTGACCCACGAACTTCCTCCTAAACACCAATCTCATGGAACTGTTAGATATGTCTACCCCTCAGACGAAAGGATGGAACATAAGGTGTCATCCGAACCGATTTCACTGGTTGAGCATCATATCAGCACTTGTCTGAGTACTTGTCAATTGACTCTATACACAGATTTACCCGCGTTTCCGGCAAATCTCTGCTTTTTAATAGAAATAGGCACCCATAAGATCGACGATACCAACTGCCACGTCTGTTGCCATTTGGGCTTTTCAAACCAAAGCCCAAACAGGATTTCAAGATTTTATCTTCTGAAATTAAAACAAAATGGCGTAATCTGTCATTGCTTTGTCTGCGGCGCTTTGTCTGTAGCGCTTTGTCTGCGGCGCTTTATCTGCGGCGATCGCATCCGCCGTCTGTGCTGCGTGTTGCAGCGGATGCGATCGCTCCACTGGTCACGGTAAATTCACTCCATCTGCCATCATCCCCAACCGGGTCTCAGAGCAGTGGACGCGATCTCCATAAAAGCGATTAGCGATTAGCCAGTGAATGAACAGCTAACAGCTAACAACTCGCCAGCTAGTTCTTCAAGCTTCTCGTCTCAAAGCTGCTTCCACCTGCTGGAACTCTTGCTCTAAGCGAGTCTTCAGTTTTTCCGGCAGCGGACGATTCGGATAAGAGCTGTAATGCCCTGCTATTGAATTCAATGCAGTTCGCATCGTCGTGTAAGAACTCAGCTTAGCGACAGAGCTATCCCGCCGATA
This sequence comes from Trichocoleus sp. DQ-U1, assembly GCF_039961925.1. Taxonomy (NCBI): domain Bacteria; kingdom Bacillati; phylum Cyanobacteriota; class Cyanophyceae; order Leptolyngbyales; family Trichocoleusaceae; genus Trichocoleus; species Trichocoleus sp. DQ-U1. The sequence continues at coordinate 38,880 of NZ_JAMPKB010000032.1, forward strand.
GCGAGAGGCAAAATCGTTAATAATCTGACGCGCTTGTGACTGAGCTGCTGCCTTGTCTGCCGAACCCTCTGGCAATTCAATTGCTGTTCTCAAACCTTGCAACAAAGCCAAGGTATCTTGGCGGTAATCTCCACTCAGTCCTAGCGAGCTGCTGGAGGAACAGCCCATCAATCCCATCGTAACTACCAAAACCAGGGCTAGGAGACGTGACCAATAACGCTTCATAAGTATTTTTTTTACCAAACGAGATGGAAATGCAAAATCAGAGTTTATCCTATCTCGAATTGGAACCCTTAGAATTTTAGATTTTTAATTTTAGAGATAAGACGTTTGGTGTAAATAAACGTAGACTCTCGATGGTTCATAGTTTAGGAATTATGGTTTGTAGGAACAATCCATAAACTTTTACCCCTCGTTACATTTATTTGTGCCCCTATATTTCACTATTTTCATCCTTTTAACAGATGCGAAAAAAAATGGAAGTTCCTATTTTTTTGGCTTTGCTAAATCAAATAATCTGATAGGAATACTTCTGACAGGTATCCCACAACGAGTAAGGGCAGAAACCCTGCCCCTACCTTCTTTCAATCAATCGTTTTTCTGGAAAAATTAACCGAAGCGACCGCTTACATATTCCTGTGTTGCTTGCTGCTGAGGGCTTTGGAAGATAACCTCGGTGCGGTCGTACTCGACTAAATAACCAATACGACCTCCTTTTTCGGTTGGTTCGACATTGAAAAAGGCTGTCATATCAGATACTCGCGATGCCTGCTGCATATTGTGCGTCACGATCACGATGGTGTATTGCTCTTTGAGTTGATGGAGCAAATCTTCAACTCGCAGCGTGGAAATGGGGTCGAGAGCGGAGCAGGGTTCATCCATCAGGATCACGTCTGGCTGAACAGCGATTGCTCTGGCAATACACAACCGCTGCTGCTGTCCCCCAGACAAAGATAAACCACTCGCTCGAAGTTTATCTTTCACTTCATCCCACAGAGCCGCTTGCCGCAAACTCCGCTCTACCAATTCATCCAAATCGCCCCGATATCCATTAATCCGGGCACCAAAGGTGATGTTGTCATAAATCGATTTAGGAAATGGGTTTGGTCTTTGGAAGACCATCCCAATCCGTCGCCGCACCTCTACGGGATCGATTTCTGGAGCGTAAAGATCTTGACCGTGGTAAGTGACTTTGCCTTCTGCCCGAAAACTTTTAATTAAATCATTGAGGCGGTTATAGCAGCGCAACAAGGTACTTTTTCCACAACCCGAAGGTCCAATAAAAGCCGTAACCCGGTTTTTGGGAATATCTATCGAAATGTCTCGAAGTGCTAAAAAATTTCCGTAGTATACCTTTAGATTTTCTGTCTGTAAAACAGTCTCAGTTTGATTCTTGGTTTGAGAATTCGACAACATAAATAATCAGATCGGTTTTTGGGTTTAACAGGCTAACAAAAACCCTGTAGGTTTTTGGGCAGATGATTGGGCGAAGGATTGTGTTGCTTGGGAAGTCAAGGGGATTACGGCTTCGTCCTTAAGGTTAAAAACAGCGCCTAGCATACTATTAAACCTCGGTATGTATTCATTGTTGCATTACTTTGTTTAAGTTTCCGTATCATAGCAACACATATTTGAACAATTGTTCATCAATAAACTCGACGAGCCGTTGCTAAACGAGAAATCATGCTGGTTATCAGAACCAGTAAAACTAGGATGAAAGAAGCCGCCCAAGCGAATTCTTGCTGATTTTTAAATGGAGACGTAGCGAAGTTGTAAACTAAAACCGCTAGGGAAGCCGTTGGTTCTTTTAATTGATTGTTCCAATTAGGCCAATATTGGGTGAAAAGGGAAGTAAATAATAGGGGTGCTGTTTCACCAGCAGCACGAGCAACTGCCAGCGTCGTTCCCGTCACAATTGCTGGGAGTGCTGCTGGCAAAATCACGCGAGACACCGTTTGAAAGTTAGTTGCTCCCAGTCCGACCGATGCTTGTCGGATTTCTTGCGGAACCAATCTTAGAGCTTCTTCGGTTGCCCGAATTACAATTGGCAACATCAAGATTGATAAAGCAAATCCTCCCGCCCATGCGGAATAAGTTCCCATTGTAAGAACGACGGCGGCATAAGCGAAGACGCCCACAATGATAGAGGGAACTCCACTCAGGACGTTGGTGGCGAAGCGAATCCAGTAAGAAAACTTACCCGTATTACTAAACTCAGACAAATAAATGGCTGCCATGATGCCAAAGGGAATGCTAATCAGGGCAGCAATTCCGACCATGATGAGGGTTCCCAGAATGGCGTTGCCAAACCCGCCTCCGGGTACTAAGGGAGGGGGCGGCAGTTCCGTGAACGCACTCGCGTTCAGCTGGCTTATACCCTGGATAATTACGTAGGAAAGCACCGCCACCAAAGGCAGGATAGCCAGGACAGCACAAAGAAACGTTAGCGCCGTCATCACGATCCCAAACAGTGTCCGGGGGGAAGTAGGCGATCGCTTCAAACTACGACTGGGAAATCCGGAAACTGGTTGAGCCTGGGGTTTAGACATCATATTTGTGGTCGGTGGTCAGTGGTCGATTATGGAGGGGCGGCTTTCACCAGATATTTGCCAGTAGCTTTCCTATACTGATAAACCCGCCTGTGCAAGTCTGCTGTCATCTCAGAACAAGGAACGGATTAAATTCGCTGGACGCGCTCAATGAGTATCTGAGCCAAGATATTCACTAACAGCGTGAGGACAAATAGAATTAACGCAGCATACATTAGGGCTGCCACTTGCAGACCGCTTGCTTCTGCAAATTGGTTGGCGAGTAGGGAAGCAATCGTGTTGGACGGAGCCAAGATAGAAGGACTGATGTTGTTAGAATTCCCAATCAACATCGTTACAGCCATTGTTTCTCCCAAAGCTCGACCCAGTGCCAGCATCACTGCGCCCACAATTCCAGAGAAAGCGGACGGGAGTAGCACTTTGAGAATGGTCTCCCAACGAGTCGCTCCCAGCCCAACTGACGCCTGCCGCAAGTCTGGAGGTAACGAGATGAGGGCGTCACGAGAAAGGGCTGCGATAGTCGGCAATACCATAATGGCGAGGACGAGCGCTGCCGGGAGCAAGCCTGGGCCACGCAGCGGCGTGCTAAAAATGGGCAGCCAACCCAAAGATGCGTTAAGCCAGTTACCTACGACCTTCAAAAGGGGAATCAGAACAAAAATTCCCCACAAACCATAGACCACACTGGGAATCGCTGCTAGCAGTTCTACGAGGAAAACAATTACCACCTGAATTCGTGGCGGCAAATAATCTTCACTCAGAAAAAGGGCGACGCCAATCCCCACTGGCACGGCAATCAACAGGGCGATCGCTGAGCTAGCGATCGTGCCGTATAGTTGAGGCAGCGCTCCGTACTGATTGCGAACTGGGTCCCAATTGGTGGAGGTAATAAAGCCAAACCCAAATTCTGTAATCGCAGGCCAAGCTTTAATTGCAACTTGTACCGTTATCCAAATCAAGGTTGCAGCAACTGCAAACGCAAAAATTCGAGTTAGCCAAATAAAGCCCCGATCCATCGTCCGATCCCAATCGGAGCGGGGTTTCATAATTTTCTGCGAACCGGAGGTCACGGAACTCACGGGATTATTTTCCTCAGACACTGGTTAGTAAAAGCAATAAACGCTTGTATTCGTTGATGCAAGCTAGACCCGTACCATTTTTTTTACTCAGAATGCAATTTTTTCAATTGCCAGACATTCCAGCTTAGCAGGGGCAGTTTTGCTATTAGCCTACCGTCTAATCGTAAAGGATAGAGTAAAGGTCAGGTTAAGGTATGGCTTTAGTTGTCTGCAAACCAAGTGATAAAATGCCATCGTTTCAATAAATACGATCAAAAGGGCCGAACGTGGTTCAAGCATCGGTGTCAAACGTGGATGTTAACAGCAAGTCTCAGGAGTCACTGCGGCAATGGCTGCAAAACCTGACCTCTCGGATTATTGCTGGCGAGCGGATTGGGAGAGCTGAAGCGATCGCTCTATCCCAAATTGAAGGTGAAGAAAATATTTTGCTGCTATGCGAAGCAGCCGACAAAGTCCGTCAAGCTTGTTGCGGAAACGTAGTCGATTTATGCAGCATTGTCAATGTGAAATCTGGCAATTGCTCGGAAAATTGCGGCTTCTGTTCCCAGTCTGCTCACCACCCCGGTCAAGACTCGCCAATCTATGGCTTGAAATCCACCGAGGAGATTCTTGCCCAAGCCAAAGCAGCTGAAGCAGCCGGGGCAAAGCGGTTTTGTTTAGTTTCTCAAGGACGCGGCATTAAGTACAACAGCCCCAAATCGACGGAATTTGAACAAATTCTGGAAACGGTGAGCCGAATTATTGCCGAAACCCAGATTAAACCTTGCTGTGCGTTGGGAGAAGTGACGCCAGAACAAGCTCAGGCGCTAGCTGAGGCGGGGGTAACGCGGTACAACCATAATTTAGAGGCATCGGAGAACTTCTTTGAGCAAATCGTGACGACTCATACTTGGCGCGATCGCGTCCAAACCATCCAAAATCTCAAAGCTGCGGGAATTCAAGCCTGCACGGGTGGAATTATGGGATTGGGGGAAAGCTGGGAAGACCGAGTGGATCTGGCGTTGGCGTTGCGGGAATTGGAAGTCGAATCCGTACCGCTGAATTTATTAAATCCCAGAGAAGGGACACCCCTAAGCGATCGCCCAAAAATCGATCCTTATGAAGCCCTCAAAGCGATCGCCATTTTCCGCCTCATCCTGCCCGAACAAATTCTGCGCTACGCTGGCGGACGGGAAGCCGTGATGGGAGAACTCCAAGCAATGGGCTTTCAAGCGGGAATGAATGCCATGCTGATTGGACACTACCTCACCACCATCGGGCAACCGCCAGAGCAAGACCATGCTATGCTCGAATCCCTAGGGCTGACGGGCGGCGAAGCACCCATTCCCGGCGAATACACTGCTAAGGTATGAGTGCTTTAGGGGCGGGACTCCCCGCTCCTGGTGAGGACTGAGGACTGAGGACTGAGGACTGAGGACTGAGGACTGAGGACTGAGGACTGAGGACTGAGGACTGAGGACTGAGGACTGAGGACTGAGGACTATTTCTCCCTCGCTCTTTGACGCTTCTGCTCTTTGACGCTTCTGCTTCTTTACTTCCCTGCTCTTTTACTCCCCTGCTTCTTTACCCTTGTGTTTGCTCCCACTGAACTACTGTGGGCCTTGATTGGCTTACTCCTAACGATTGGTGGTACGTTTCTGGAAGCGTATGTCCCCAGCCTTCCTTGGAATTGGTCTCAGCAAGGGATTCAAACTCACTCGCTGGGCGTGACCTATCAAATCGGTGCCGTGCTGCTAGTTGGCTGTATGGGCGGTAAAAATGCCGGGGCACTCTCTCAAATTGCTTACCTGGCGTTGGGTCTCACTCCCTGGTTTCCAGTCTTTTCTCAAGGCGGAGGTCTCGACTATCTCACAGAACCCAGCTTTGGCTACTTACTAGGTTTTATTCCGGGTGCGTGGATATGTGGCTTAGTGGCTTTTAAGGCACCGCAGCGATTGGAGTCTTTGTCCTTCAGCTGTATTTGTGGGTTGCTGGTCATCCATATCACTGGTTTGACTTATCTAATCGTGACCCATTTGTTAACCTTGGGAGCGGTATTACTGCCGTTATGGGAAGCAGTTTTGAAATACTCCGTCTATCCTTTACCAGCCCAAATGGCAATTGTTTGTGCAGTGACAGTCTTGGCTTATTTCTTACGCCAGCTAATGCTTTATTAAGTCGTTGGTTCGGTCATTAGTCAAGCGCTCGTTGGTCATGGGGTAGTGGGTTGATAGTCTACCGATACTGATTACTAAAGAACGATTGACTAATCACTCATCACGAATAACTAATGACTAATGAATAATTACAATGAATTTTAAAAATCACTATTTTTGGCTCGCCGCTTTCGTTAGTCTGATTCTGGATCGGGTAACTAAATATTGGGTGGTGCAGAATTTTGTCTATAAAGAAACGTGGGCGCTGTGGCCTAATGTATTCCACTTTACCTATGAATTGAACCCTGGGGCAGCTTTTAGCTGGTTTCAAGGAGAAGTTTGGTTGCCCTGGCTTTCTTTGGGGGTGAGTCTATTCTTGATCGGATTCGCTTTAGTAAACCCCCATTTGGATCGTTGGGAACAATTAGGCTGTGGCTTTATCTTAGGTGGAGCGGTGGGCAATGGAATTGACCGATTTTTCAACAGTTGCGTTATCAATGACAAATTTTTCAATGGTTGCGTCGTTGATTTCTTGGATTTTCGGCTGATTCACTTTGCAGTATTTAATCTGGCAGATATGTTTATTAATGTAGGCATGGTGTGTTTATTGATTGCCTGGTTTTGGAATCAACCTTCCTCATCTGGCAGACCACGCTGAAGAGATGAGGGCAGAGGAAGCAGAGGGAAGTGGGAGAAAGCTGATTTTTCCGTTGATAATTAATTCCCTTCTTTAGTTTTTTAAAAGACGATTTGTTAAAACCTATCTTTGTAAGCTCTTTCTCTTTTTCACAACGCCTCCCTAGGCAAGAGATTAGAATATTTAGTACAAACCTCTTGCTTGTCGCATTGAGCCTTTTGCCTCTGACATGACCTCACCCCAACAACCGCCTAAAACCATCCTGGGTCAACTAACTCAGGCAGTACAGACCATTCAAGCTAAGGTAAATTTTAATGCGCTGGCGCTGAAGCCCAATGCCAGAGTGCCGGAACTATGGGTGCAGGATGCCGGTGCTGCTAAGGCAGAGGTTTATCCACTATTGGGCGATCGCTATTTACTGGGACGCAGTTCTAAATCTTGCGATATCGTGGTGCGGAACCCAGTTATCAGTCAGATTCATCTTTCATTAAACCGAGAAGGACGGCGCGGGCAGTCCTTTGTCATTAAAGATGAAAACTCTACCAATGGCATCTACCGAGGGAGACGGCGGCTCAATAGCCTCATACTACGCCACGGCGATATCCTCACCCTAGGACCACCGGAATTGGCGGATGCGGTTCGGCTTCAATACCACAATCCGCCCCCCTGGTACGTCCTGGCGACTCGTTACGCCCTCTATGGGGTGGGTGGGCTGACCAGTTTATTGGCATTGTGGATTCTTTTTGAGTGGCGCAATATTCCGATTCGACCTTTGCCCGCTGGCGTACAAGGGCCAGTAGTAATTAATTCTGATGACGGAACGCCGTTACAGCGTCCCCGAACGATAGCGCACCGGGAACTAGGGCGATTATCAGATTTTTCTAAGTATCTGCCTCAAGCGGTGATTGCATCAGAAGACAGTCGCTATTACTGGCACTTCGGGGTCGATCCCGTTGGCACGCTACGGGCGGTGGTGACGAATGTCAAGGGAGGCGGAATTCGTCAAGGCGGTAGCACGATTACGCAACAGTTGGCGCGGAGTTTGTTTCGGGAGTATGTGGGGACAGAAGATAGCGCGGGACGAAAAATTAAGGAAGCGATCGTCGCTCTAAAGCTGGAGACGTTCTACAGTAAGAACGAGATCATGCGGAATTATCTGAACCGCATCTACTTGGGGGTTGGCGCGAACGGGTTTGAGGATGCGGCTCAGTTTTATTTCGACAAATCTGCCAGAGACTTAAATATTTCTGAAGCGGCGACGCTGGTGGCGATTTTGCCAGCACCGAATAGTTTTAATCCGATTCGGGATTATAAAACGGCGATTGGACTACGCGATCGCATTATTAACCGCATGGCAAATTTAGGATTTATCAGTGCGGAAGAAGCTCAACGAGCAAGGCGATCGCGTATTGACGTTAGCCCTAAAGCCAGAGAAGCTTTGGCTAGTATCAAGGCACCCTATTTTTACAGCTACGTTTTCACCGAACTCCAATTCTTGTTGGGAGAGCAACTGGCAAAAGAAGGCAATTTTTTTGTCGAAACCAATCTGGATCTGGAGACTCAGCAAAAGGCGGAAACTGCCCTCCGCAACGGAGTTAATACCATTGGGGGAAGTTACAGGTTCTCCGAGGGAGCAATTGTCACCCTCGACTCCAGCAACGGGTCAATTCGCGCCTTGGTCGGTGGCACAGATTTTCAAAAAAGTCAATTTAATCGCGCGACTCAAGCCAAGCGACAACCGGGTTCCACCTTCAAAATTTTTGCCTACGCTTCAGCACTTGAACAAGGTAACTCGCCGGGAAAGTTTTATTCTTGCGCCCCTATAGTATGGCAGAGTCAACGCTTTCGGGGGTGCGAAAGAGTAGGGGGTAGCGGGACGGATATGTACACCGCGCTTGCCCAGTCTGAGAATGCGATCGCGCTGCGGGTGGCGCAGGATGTCGGTTTAGATCGGGTGGTGGAGATGGCGAGGCGACTGGGCATCACAACGCCGCTTAATCCGGTTCCCGGTTTGGTGTTGGGGCAAAGCGAAACCACTGTCTTGGAGATGACGGGGGCTTTCGGTGCCTTGGAAAATGGCGGCGTCTGGAATCGCGCCCACGCCATTCAGCGGATTCGGGACAGCAGCGATTGCAAAGATTTCAATAATCCGCAAACCTGCCGGGTGATTTACTCTTTCGAGGAGGAAGCCGGGGCGACAAAGCGGGTGCTGTCACAGGGAATCGCAGATACGATGACGAATATGCTTCGGGGCGCAGTGCGAGGGGGTACGGCACGGGCGGCGTCGATTGGATTCGGAGAGGTGGGGAAGACGGGTACTACGAATAGCGGCGTTGACTTGTGGTTTATTGGCTACGTTCCCAGTCAGGATCTCGTCACCGGCATCTGGCTGGGAAATGACGACAATACTCCAACGCGAGGAAGTAGCGGACAAGCTGCCCAAGTTTGGGCAAATTATATGCGGCAAGTAGTGCGTTAAGCTATGTTGCTAGATATTTTCACGGGTGCGATCGCTCTTTGAGATTGAGGAGAATGCGATCGCTCCACTTACTCCTTTTCCTGTTAACCTTATTTTTCGCTACAACAGCCTATTTAACATCTGCTGTTAAATAGGCTGTTGCTTTTCTTTCCACTTTGTTAACTTGTTAGCAAGGAAGGGTTGCTTCAATATTCTTTTGTACCTGGTCAAGTTCCTGACGCTTCTTAGAGAGAAAAGCTTTTTTAGCTTGACGTTGTTCTAGGGTTTCCGTATGAGCTTTCTCCTGCTGCACTAACAAATTTTCAGATAAGGAGATTGCTTGCTCAATTACTTCTGTTGCTACTTTTGAACGTTTGTGGAAAACAGAGGCAATGTATTCGCTAACCTTGTCAAAAACTTCCTGCGTCGATTCATTAAACTTGTCAAAACCTTGCTCAGAAACTTGTTGTTTTATTTGCTGTTCAAGTTCTTCTTCATCTTCACCGAATAACCACCCGGCAACAGCTGCCGCCCCTCCAGCTATGGCTATTGGAACAAGACCAAGACCTGTAAATGCCAGTAACGCCCCAGCTACTGCCCCACCTGTACCTAAACTGCCAAATAAACCAATTCCCTTTGTATCATCATCCAAGTTACTTGATGAAGCAAGGTTCATCTCGACTCCAGCAGCGGAAAGCGAGAGGTCAAACTGGTCACTTAGGTTAGAGCCAATTTTTAAATCAAAGCTTTGGATACTTTCCTGAATTGCTTCTATGTGTTGACGTATTTCCGTATTTAATACTTCTAGGTTTGGTAGTAAAATAGAACCTTTTATACTCTCATCTACCCAAGTGTTAAATTCCTTGGATATATCTGTGGAGAACTGCTTAGCATAGTCCTGAAACAGTTTCTTTTTCTGATTATGGTTAGAAGTCCAGCCTTCACTGTTCTCAGCCATGATATCACCTAATTCTTCACACCATTCATTATAAGAATCAATAGCTTCATCAGTTGATTCCTCTACCAATTGAGCTGCTAAAAGCTTAATTTTGACATCACGACCGCTAGACTCACCCATTTGTTCTAAAAGTTTTTGCTTATTTTCTTCAGAAACTTTTAATTCCCCATTTAAAATTCCCTCAAATTGATTTAGCTCATCACAGCAAGATTGAATAATCCGATTAAGCCCGGTTGTCGATTGCTGAAGTTTTATCAATCCACGCTCAGTTGTTAAAAACTTCTCGATAGACCCGGTAAAATTCTGAAACGCTTTCAGATAATCATCCTCAGTTCCCGCAAAAATTGCATCCAGCGTCGCTTGAGCCGAAATGAAATGAACGCGGTTTTCACCTGCTACGATAGGATTTTGACCCTGAACAAACCTCTCAATTCGTTGTCGAACTTGCTGCCGACCATTTTCACTACGCAACAGATCCATAAAATTCACAACTACAAACAAATTGTTGGCAGCCTCATCTGTCTTCCCACCATTTAATTGAGTCTTCAAATCTTGGATCAAGTCGCGTTCTCCTTGAGTTAGAGGACGTGAGGCATTGATTAGGAAAATCGCGGCATCTGTATCTTTGAGTAGTTGTTGAGTAATCGCAGTTCGGTCAGGATGTTCGTTCAACCCAGGAGAATCCACTATTTCAACACCACTTCGGCATAACTCTAAATCGGGATGTTCAAAAATAATCTCTTCAATATCAGAACGAGCTAATTCATCACTGACGCAATCCAAGGCGGCTTCTTCTGAAATTGCTGCTTTAATTTTGTACTGTTCAAATGGAATTTCTTCCTCTCGTTTATCTTTATAACGGCAAATTACCCGTTTTTGCTCTCCATATCTGAGAACTGTCACCGTACCGCTACAGGGAATCTCTCTAACGGGTTGAATTTCTTCACCTAGTAAAGCATTCAATAATGTTGATTTTCCTTGGCTAAACTCTCCTACAACTGCCACTCGGAAGCGCTGAGAACTCAATTTCTGAGACGCTTGCTCTACTTGTGCTGCTAGATTGTTAAGCAGTACACCCTCATTCGTGCCTTCTTGGATAATCTCGGCAAGTTGCTTAGAAGCGGTTTCTAACTGTTGCCGATACCCTTGAAACCGCTGTAGCTCCTCATAGGGCAAGTTTAGGCGCTGTTGTTGCTTGGCTTGCTGTTTAGATTTAGCAGGTAGAATCGCCAACAGATCATTAGCAGCTTTGATAAATACTGCATCAAGCGCGTGGAAGCGAGCGGGATCTAGTAAAGACTGAACCTCCTCTAAAGCTGCTGGTTCCACAGTACCTTGATGACTGAATCCAGCTTCTAAAACTGCTAAGTGTTGTGGGTTAATCTCTAACCGATTAGCAATTACTTCTAAATACTTTTTCTCACGGGCGTCCATATCCCCATCTGCTGCTGACATTTCATAGCCAAAGCCAATCAACAACAATCTTTCTGATTCTGAAAACGGAGCCGTTAGGATTAGCAACTCATTCAGTTTTTTATAAACTTGATTCTGTCGGACTCCCTTACTCATCAGTTGTGATAACTGACGCGCATCCTCTGAGGGAATAAAACGATTAAGGGTTTGCTGCCAGCGTCGCTTTTCCTCATCTGTGACTGCGCCATCTAAAAGCATCACTCCCAACAGAACGGTTATCAAAGCTGCTAAAAATATCACCGGAGGAGTCAGATCCTGTTTACGCAGCTTTTGTCCAGTAATTCGCGACAACAAATCAACAGCTTCAGAGCTAACCAGTGAAATATCCATAAAGTCTGTGAGCCTATAGCGTATTTGTACTCTAGTATTCCCAGATTCAGCAGAAACTAACTCCGTGGAAATACGGTTATCTTCGCCGAGTAAGACAAGCTAGGCTCGAAAACATTAACTAATAACAACGTAGAAATATGTATTTTCAATTTGCTCCTGCAATTCAGGCTGCTATCGAGGCTGGTAAATATGTGCAAGTTTTTACATCAGCAGGAGTCCCAATAGGCATGGCTAGAGACGCATCTACTGGTCAGTTTGTCGCCCATGCCATCGGTGCTGTAGCCCAAAATAGCCCTCTATCGCCGCTGGTAAGCCCTTTACACTTGGTTACAAGTGGAGTGCAGATGTATCAAACGCACATGGGATTTCAAGCTGTCCAAGCTGGACTGCAAAGTATCCAGACAAGCTTAGGAGTGCTGCAAGCAACTACAGCCTTTATTGGGGTTGGAACGATGGCTGTGGGGGCATTGGCAGCAGTGAACCTGCACCAGACAATGAAACTGAGAAAAGAAGTAGGACAGCTAAGGCTGGAAGTCAAAGAAGGTTTTATTGATTTAAAACAAGCTTTAAAAGACCAAGGTGCAGAAATTAAAGAATTGATTGAGCAAGTTGCTCAGGATGTCGAATTCAGGAACCATCGGACAATTTTAATTCGAGCTTACGGGCTATTTACTCAGGCGCTTCACCGTCTTCGCTCTGCAATGCAAATACAAGATGCGAACCGTAGAAATGCTGAAATTGATGGTGCTAGAGGGATGTTATTTCAGGCTTTAGCTGATTATGGTAGCAGTGAGCTGTTAGAAGCAACCTGTTCGGCTGGCCAGCTTCGCAGGTTGGAATGTGCTTGGGCAATTGAGCAGGCAATTATTACAACTTATCAGGTGCAGAATGAGCCTTCTGCTGTAAGCGATCGCCTGTCGCACCTCCAAAACAAAATCTGTCAAGATTCTCTCAATGTTATTAATAGCTGTGAAACTGAGGATGAGCTGGATTTTCTCTTTCCTGAAATTACCCGTATTCACGATCACGATCTGGCTGTACTAGAATCTTGGCAAAATCAAGTTGATTGGGTGCAAAGCCTCCCACCTTCAGAACTAAAATTACTCCAAAGTGCTGATTTTAGCAATTCAGAAGTCACAGTTAGTACAGATACAACTGCTTTGGCAGTACCTCCAGAACATTTACTCTATGAAAATTTAAAGCAAAAGTCTCATTTCGTATCCCTTTGCAATCAGCTTCAATTTATGATGCAGCCTGAACTACGTCGAGAGCCAGAATCTTATATTAGTCAGCAAGCTGCGATCGCAGGTTATAAAACTTTATTACCCTCAAATTTACAGAAAGCCTCAAATTTAGCTGTTGCTAACCTGTACTGGTATTTCAAAGTCAGAGATGAAGCTGAAGACGAGGCAGTGACGGCGTAAAATTTAAATATACGAAGATGCGATCGCTCAAATTTGACTGAGTGCGATCGCCTTCTCCATTCAAATAACAGTTGATGGTATTCGCTAATTTTTCTATTCGCAATTTTTTTAAGAGTAAATTGCTAAGTGTTAATTTAAAATTGCAATTACCATTACTTGAAAATTTCCTTTATTTTAAACTCTATGCTTAAATAAGGGCTATTGATAGGCTATTGTCTATGCAGTTAGTCATTTTTATCGGCTTGCAGGCTTCTGGGAAAAGTACCTTCTATCACACTCATTTTGCTGAAACGCATAAGCTGGTTAGCAAGAATTTGTTGCGGAACAACAAAAACCGCTCTAGAAGGCAGACACAGCTTATTAAAGAAACACTTGAAATGGGACAATCGGTTGTTGTGGATAATACTAACCCAACCGTAGAAGAACGTGCGCTTCTCATTGAATTGGGCTGTATGTATGGAGCCGAAATTATCGGTTATTACTTTAAATCGTCGGTGAGTCAATGCCGGGAACGTAACCAGCAGCGCTTAGGTAAAAAACGGGTGCCAGACGTAGCGATTTACGCGACAATCAAAAAGCTACAACGCCCCTCTTATAATGAAGGCTTTCACCAACTGTTCTACGTGCGGATAGCTGGTGACTTCGCTTTTGAGGTTCGTGGGTGGACTGAAGATGAGGTTGCTGATGGATAGTGATACGTTTGAGAAACAAATGCGATCGCTCGAATATTTCCACAACCTGCGTCTGTTACCCGGATGCTGGGTGGTAATTCGCCTAGATGGTCGCGGGTTCTCGCGGTTCACTGAGGCACGATTTGAGAAGCCGTTTGACCATCAGTTCCACAAACTGATGGTGCAAACCACCAAGGCGTTGCTAGAAGAACTCCACGGCATCTATGCTTATACGGAAAGCGATGAAATCTCCGTGCTGTTTCGTCCAGACTGGGATTTCTTTGACCGCAGTTTGGAAAAAATTGTCTCTATTTCTGCCAGTATTGCCAGCGCGACCTTTAGCCATGCTGCTCAAACGATCGTAAATTTCGATAGTCGCGTCTGGCTAGCACCCAACAAGTCACAGGTAGTGGATTACTTTAGTTGGCGTCAGGCAGATGCCACGCGCTGCGCCTTGAATGGTTGGTGTTACTGGACGCTACGTAAGGCAGGCAAAAGCGCCGCACAGGCAACGGCGGCGCTGGAAGGGCAATCGGTGGGGTTTAAAAACGAATTGCTCTTTCAATACGGAATTAATTTCAACGAATTACCTACCTGGCAGCGGCGGGGAGTAGGTCTGTATTGGGAAGAATACGAAAAAGAAGGGTACAATCCGATTCAAGACAAAGCGGTTGTGGTTAAGCGACGCCGGATCAAGCTGGATAAGGAACTACCCATGAAAGACGTTTATGGGCAGTTTATTCGCCAGATCCTCGACATTGAACAAATGGCAACGGAAGTTTGAGGCAGGCTTCTGGCACTCTCATATTTAAGAGATATCCTTAGCATGCTTATGCCTCAAATCGAATTAATTCCTCTAGGTTCTGCGATTAATTGAAATCGCCCAACTATGCTGGAGATTCTGAGAAGAATTGTTCCGCCTGTTGGCTGTAGGGATCTCAAAAGACCCGCGCTCAATTTAGGTTTGGTAATCGATCGCTCTAGTTCCATGACTGGACGGAAAATTGAATTTGCACGTCAAGCGGCTTGCAATGAGCCAATATTATCCATCAGATTTAACAAATTTAGCCTGGATATGGAACCGCACTGCACTCAGGCTGGCTAGCAGGAGGGATGCAAGTTCCCCGCCATCTCAAGCCGGAACATTTGAATCGGGTGATTGCCCTCTCAGATGAATTTGCCAGTGTGGGCGAGAGAAATCCTGATGCGATCGCTTCCCACTTTCACTTTCCCACGCTCAGTTGCAACAAACCCTTACCCCTGGCGTTCCTCATGGAACAGGCGCAAGATATAAGCTCCCGCCGAGGTTTCTCGTAACTCTTTAATTGCCACTGCAATCTCATCGGGCAACTCATCTAAGTGAGGCAGACTCGCCCCATACTCGGCAGGCAATACAGCCGGAGCCGCGAGACAGGCAAATGTGAGGTCTGCTGCCGAGAAGCGATCGCCAACTAAGTAGGAACGTCCATCTGCCAACCGCGCGTTAACGTTCTCGAAGATGCGTTTAATCTTGTCGTGGGCGCTGGCTGACGATTCTGCCGTGATATTGTAGCCTCGCCGTGCCGCCTCGCGAATCAACGGAAAGACAATTGGAAATAACGCCCGCTCAATCGGGGGTACACCATCGCACCACAGCCGCCGCATCAACTGGCGACTATCTAGCAAATAAAAGTACGCCCAAAGACGGATACTGGGGCCGAGCTGCTTGTTGAACAAATCTTCGAGTTTTTTCACTTCGCGGCGCAGTTTGGGATCGGCTGGGTAAAACTTTGTACTTTCAGTCGTCATGCCATCTAGATACTGCAAGATGTCCGAAGAATCGCTCAAAGTACCCGATTCCGTCACCAGAACCGGAGTCGTTTGTCCGCCGCCACTTTTGCGGGTGGCTAGCCGATGAAAAAGCGGTATATGGCGTTCTTCAATGTAGGGAACCTCAAGCCGTTCTAATGCCCATCGTGCTTTTTCACAGTAATGGCTGACTGAGATAGTGATGAGTCGGGGAGCCTTTTCTGGCTGCTTTTGCATTTTTGCTAGATGGCGCGATGTGCAACTTTACAGTGTAATTCCCGGCAATTGAACGAGGGACTAGGGGAATCAAACCAACAGAGCCGTTCGAGTTTTGCTCCCCCAATCCCCATTTATCGAAAGGCTAAGAAAAAGCACATCGGATTATATCTGACCTGCGAATACGCGCTCCGCTGGCCCTGTCATGTAAACTCGCTGGTCGATTTCCGACCATTCGATTTCTAAACAGCCGCCGGGTAATTCAACGGTGGCAATGCGATCGCTCTTTCCGGTCAACACTCCAGCGACCACAGTCGCACAAGCACCCGTGCCGCAAGCCAAAGTTATCCCTGCACCGCGTTCCCAGACCCGCATTTTCAGGTAATCCGGGCGCACCACTTGAATAAACTCGGTGTTCGTCCGCTTGGGAAAAACAGGATGATGCTCGAACTGGGGGCCAATCTTTTCTAAAGGAATCGCGGCAACATCCTCCACAAACGTGATGCAGTGAGGATTCCCCATACTGACACAAGTGACCAACCAAGTAGCATCAGCGACTTCTAAAGGTTGAGCGATTACTTTTTCGTTGGGGGCACCAAGCGTCGTGGGAATTTCCTCGGCTAGTAGTCCCGGCATTCCCATATCGACGGTGACTTTCCCATCCGGCTTGATGTGCGGTGTCATGACACCTGCCAGGGTATGAATCCGATATTGAGTTTCTTGAGTAGATTTTCCTTCTAAATCAGCGAGAAATTTGCCTAAACAGCGAATGCCATTGCCGCACATTTCCGGTTCGGAACCATCGGAGTTGAAAATCCGCATGGTGTAGTCGGTGCCATCTTGTCCCGGCATGGCAAAAATCACGCCGTCGGCACCGATACCGAAGTGGCGATCGCAAAACTTGACCGCTTGTTCTGGCGTTACCTTGGGTTCTGATGAGGAACGATTGTCAATCAGAATGAAATCGTTGCCCAGTCCGTGATACTTCGTAAACTCGATTCCCATTTAGCAATCCTTCGATTCGCAATTTTCGATTAGCATAAACTATGGAATGGGTAATGGTTAATGGCAGTCCTTTAATCCTTAAATCTGGCAATTCGCATTAGGAAAAATCTTGCATCATGACAACTGAACTGGAAACAGGCTTACCAAGCACTCGTCTCGTCCAAACATTTGTGAAAGAGGGACAAAGGGTTGAACTGAAACTCCTCACGAACGATGTACTCGTTGGTAAACTGCGTTGGCAAGATCAGAACTGTATTTGTCTACAAGATGAATCGAATCAGCAAACGCTGGTTTGGCGACACGCGATCGCTTATGTGAAGCCAAAATAATTGGTAATCAGGAATCGGCAATCACTTTTTCCCCAATTATCAATTCCCTTTATTCGCCTGTTCGCTGATGATCGGATGGAAGATAATCTGGCATCGCTTCGCTCACTGGCACCTGGAACGTAGGCACCGGGAAAACAGGAGGCTCAGATTCGGGTGCCAACAACTGTTGCACTTGATTGAGGGGAAAACTGCCACCGCATAAGAGCAGCTGATCGCCCGCTTGCAGCTCGGTGTCGCCCCCCGGAAAGCGGATGAACTTGCCATCTCGCCGAATTGCTTGCACTTGCACCCCGTACTGGCGGCGCATATGCAGTTCGGAGAGCGGTTTTCCGGCAGCTGGGCTGGCCTCTGGAACCTGCAACCACTGACAGGGAGCGGTTTGGCTTGGGATTGCCACTTCACCGTTTGCCAGTTGATTAAAAGCAGCTTGTTCGTTGGATTCTCCCACCACCAAGAGGCGATCGCCCACTTCCAGAGAAGTTTGCTTGTCGGGATAGTCCACTTCTTCCCCACCAGTTCGCCGAATTGCCATCAAAGTGACACCCGTCAATCGGCGCATATCCGTCTCCTGTAGCGTCATCCCAATCAGGGGAGAGTTGGGTGGGAGGGAATACCACTTGCTATTCATTTCGGCAGTGGCAATTTGTAAGTCATGAGCAATCTCCGAAGGCGATCGCTCTGGACGCAATGCCAGGTAATGGCTATTGCGAATTTGCTGCATTTCCTTCTGGATCTGCCATGTCGGCAATCCACTACCGGCTAATAGATGCGCCGCCAGTTCCAAACTCGCTTCAAACTCCGGTTGCACCACCTCTCGCGCCCCCAACTGATAAAGCAGTTCGATATCGTTGTTGTGGTTAGCGCGAACGACAATATCCAGATCCGGAGCCAATTCTAAAGCGCGTTTGAGGCAAAGGCGGGTACTCATCGGATCGGGAAGCGCGATCGCCATCCCCTTCGCCTTATCTACCCCCGCAGCTTCCAGTACGTGCAAACTTACCGCATTGCCATAAACATAAGAAACTTCTGCTTCTCTTAACTGCTGAATCCGGCTTTCCGACTGGTCAATCACTACCACTGGATAGTTATGCTCCTGCACCAGTTTGATCAGATTTCGTCCCACCCGTCCATAACCGCAGACCACCACATGATTTTGCAAAGGCGCATCTACCGCCACTTCCATCGGGTCATCCACCGGATCTAGATATGGCTTCAGCCAAGGCAACTCCAACAATTTTGGCACCAGCCGCATCACAAAAGGCGTCAGTACCAGCGTCACCGCAGTCGTGCCCAAAATCAGCAAGTAAACCCGCCGAGAAACCAGCCCCAAAGCTTGTCCTTCACTGGCTAGAACAAACGAAAATTCTCCAATTTGAGCTAACCCCAAACCAGCAATTACCGCAGTTTTCAGCGGATAGCCAAACGCTCTAACAATCGGCGTCACAATCAAAAACTTGCCGACAAAAACCAGTAAAACCAGCCCCAGAATTAACTCTAGGTTGTTCCACAGGAAAATCGGGTCGATGAGCATCCCAATCGCCGCAAAAAACAGTGCCGCAAACACATCCCGCAACGGCTCCACATAAGTCAGGGTTTGGTCGGCGTATTCCACCTCCGAAATCATTAACCCGGCGACAAATGCCCCCATTTCAATCGAAAGACCCAAAGCCTCCGTGAGCAACGCAATCCCCAAACACAGCGCCACCACGCCCAACAGAAACAACTCCCGGCTTTCCGTTCGAGCCAAGAGGCGCAGCAAGGGAGGAATCAGCCAGATGCCTGCTGCCACAGCCACAGCCGCAAATAACCCAATCTGTAACAGCGCTAAAGCCACAGCCTTGCCAATCGCTTCTGGCGGTTGATCCAGCGCTGGCAAGACAGCCAGCATCAACCCCAATGCCAAATCCTGTACCACCAAAATCCCCAGCATCACCTGAGCGTGAGGCGTCCCCGTCTCATTTCGCTCCATCAGACACTTAAAGACAATTGCGGTTGAAGACAAAGACAGAATTGCCCCCAGGAAGACACCCTTTGCCGGTAAGGTACCCCACGCTCCAGTGAGTCCACAGACTGCAACCGTGACTGCAATTGTCAGGGCAATCTGTAGTCCGCCTCCACCCAAGGCGATGCCTTTAACTTTTTTTAATTCCGCAAACGAAAACTCAACGCCCAAGGCGAACAACAAAAAGGCGACACCAAATTGAGCCAGGGTTTCTATCTGAACCAATTCTTTAATCAGTCCCAACCCCGCAGGCCCAACGACGATTCCGCCGACGATATAACCCAGTAAGGCAGGTTGCCGCAGCAGCGCTGATACCACTCCACCAACGGCTGCTGCTGCCAAAACAGATACTAAGTCAACAATCAGTCTAAAGTCTTCTTGCACAAGTTTGTTTTATGAGAACAAGTATAAAGGTATATAAACTTAGAATACAGAGTTTTATGGACTGTGCTAACGCCATTGCCTCAGGTTTCTATTGGGCAACTGGGATCAATTGAGGAAAGGCGGTGGAAACAGTCCAGGCAAGGTGATAGTCTATCCGCTAGTAATAAAGGTCATAGACAAGGTCATAGACGCTTTGTCAATTACTGGCTCGGAGAAAATTGCCTGTGATGTCGCTTAAGACTCTGCTTCAATCTCGCCATGACCGGCGGCTGGTTTCTACACTCTTGTCCAGTCAAAAGTCCAAAGCGAACCGTAAAAACAAAGAATTCTTTCTGTTGCCTTTTGCTTTTTTAGTTTCTACTGCTTTGCCTGTCAAAGCTTTGCAGGTACAGGTGGCACCCAACAATCCCCAGCTTGGGGATACGCTCTCGGTCGTGATTCAGACGGACTCTCCTGGTTCGCAGAGTCCCACGGTTTCTTTCAAACAGAAGACTTACCGGGCGTTTTCCCTCGGTCAAAATCGCTTTCGAGTCTTGCTACCGACAACGCCTTTAGACAAGCCGGGAACGCTACAAATTCGGGTTGCTGGTGATGGGGAAGTCAAAAACCTGTCGTTGCCATTGCGATCGCGCAATTTCCCGGTGCAACGGATTACCCTACCCCCCGGAAAAGCCGGACAATCAGCAACCCAATTTGAACTCAACCGCGTGGCAGCTTTTAAAAATTTGGTGACGCCGCAAAAGTTCTGGAATGGTCCTTTTCTCAAGCCGAACCGAGGTAGCATCACCAGTATTTACGGGGTTCGCCGTTACTACAATGGCAAGTTTGCGAATGACTACTACCATCGCGGGGTTGACTACGCGGGTGGGTATGGTTCGCCGGTAACAGCACCAGCATCGGGAAGAGTGGCGCTGGTGGGACGGGTTGCTCAGGGTTTCCGAGTTCACGGAAATGTAATTGGGGTAGATCACGGTCAAGGCGTCACCAGTATTTTTATGCACTTGAGCCGGATTGATGTCAAGGAAGGGGATTTTGTAAAAGCGGGACAGGTGATTGGGGCAATTGGTTCAACGGGAGCTTCAACGGGTCCTCACTTACATTGGGGATTGTATGTCAATAGTCTTGCCGTAGACCCAGTACCTTGGAGAACTCAAGGAGTTGAATGAGGTTTTTTGAAGTTTTGATGAATTTTTTTAGGTTTTAATGTATTTGGTGTTGTATTGAGGAAAGATTGTGGCAGGGTTGCCTCTCCGAAACGAGATTGCGAAGCATTTTTCAATGTCTTCGACTATCCCACCGGGAGCTAGTGTAGGCTTTTCCGAAGCGAAAGCTTTGCGGACGGGGATTGTAGATAGTCATCTGAGAAGCGTAAATGTTGAATAGCCTTTGGGAAAAATCCCGAAAATTCCCAATGTCAAAGCAATATTGTTAGTTCGCTAACCGACTGATGTTAAGCCTGCGTAGTTTTGCGTATTTTGAGGCGCTGGTTATGCCAGGATAGATGAGTGGGCATGGGCGAAAAGACATCAACGCAGGTTTCGGCTTCGTTGAGGGCGTATCAACACTCGAAAACGGGCACGCACTTTTAGGGAAGCGGTAATCCCTGCCTCGCTTTCCTAGCCAACCAAAACAGTTTGGATGGGGTATCCAGCAGGATTTTTAGATGAGTATTGAAAAAATTGTTGAACAAGCCCTGCAGGATGGTTATCTGACGCCAGCGATGGAAGCAGAGGTGGGGCGCATCTGTGACACGGCTTCTGAGCTTTCGATTGAAGAATACATGGCTCTAGACCGTCTGATGGGCGCACTGTTAACTGGGGAAGTGGTTGCAGTTCCTCGAAAACAGTTCATCAATGTCATGGAAGAGTTGGTGCTGACGGAAGCGATCGCCAGAGTCGCAGAAATTGAGGCAACCAGCGATCGCGTTCTAGATGTCGGCGATATTGCCGCCTACGCGCTCAATCGCTTGCCTCCGCTGTATGCCACGACGGAGGAAGGTGCTAGCTATCAGCGAATGCGGGCAAAGGATGAACTTCAAGAGCTGATTACCCAGCAAGTGAGCGAAGCGATCGCCCGGAATCTGGATCGTCCCGAATTTTTCCCAGAACGGCAAGCGCTCAGCAAAGCGAACGACAGTGACGTGTTCAAGCAGGTGAGTTCCTTACTCCAAACCTACGCACCTAGCTTTGAACCTCAATCCAGTAACCATAGCAACGAATAATGGAAGAGTTATAAATGATGAATTTTGAGTTTTGAGTGATTAATTCAGAACTCAAAACTCAAAACTTTTCCCTCCTACCTGCGAACCAGTACGAGTGTCCCTTTCGCGACCTGCTGATAAAGCATCCGAATATCTTGATTTCGCATTCGCAAGCAGCCGTGGGAGACTGCTTGCCCGATCAGGTGTTCTTCGTTGGTGCCGTGAAACCCAATTTGATGACGCCCATCCGACCAAAAACCAATCCAGCGATCGCCTAAGGGATTATCATTCGCCCCAGATGGGATAACTTCACCCGTAATCGGTTGACGCCACGCCGGATTTTGGTTCATTTGCAAAACTTGAAACGAACCCGTGGGCGTTTCCCAACCTAACTGCCCCACCGCTACGGGGTAACTGGCTTGCAGCCGATCGTCACGGTAAACATAAACCAGGCGATCGCTCAAATCGACAACGAGATACGATTGCCAAGCGGATGCCGCCTGAGCGGTTTCTAGCACTGAATATTCCCGATCTGTTGAGCGGCTATTTGAAGATCGATTTTTACTCCACAATTCTCCAAGCTGCCAACTTGCCAACTTGCCGACCTGGCGCTGACTCCGAATCGGGGAATCCAAGCTGACGGTCGTCACCCTTGAAGAACTTGTCCGCCTAGAAACTGAGAACAACACCACCGCTGTTCCAAAACAAATTAGCATCAAGCTTCGAGAGAGCGACTCATCTCTTGGCATAACGGTCTGAGCTAAGAATGATTACGGGTCAAAATAACCAACTGTAGAACATTGGGTCGTGGGTAATCATCCGGGGTCAATGACAACGGACAATTAACCATCAACCCCTGACAAACAATATTAATTCCTTGACTCAATCGTGGCTGCTAAACCTTTCGTGTTGAGCATTTGCTGCATTTCCAAAGCGCGATCGCGGGTGCTAAAAGCTCCCGCCTGCATCACCGTCCGACCGTTGGAGCGCGTGCGGAAGGCATCGGGTGCAAGCGATCGCACTAAAGCCTCTTGGCGCGAATTCTGAGTATCCACCACCACCCGATAACGCAAACCTAGAGCTTGTTGACTACCCCCAGCTCGGCGGGGCACTCTCCCACTAGCCGCCCGACTGTTGCCGATATTCCCCAAAGGAACATCCGGACTTGGCACTGGCAGCAAATCTGAGGAGGCCGAAGCTTGGAGAGGCTCCTGGGGTGCCGCCCCAAAGTCCAGAGTCCGGGGTAGAACCGGCGACGGTTGAGACGGGGCGGATGACGGTAGCGCCGGTAATGTAGAAGCTGACGACGGTAGCGCTGGTAATGTCGTCGCTCTGGGCGACCGGGAAGTCGGCAACGGCGACCGAGCAACCGGAGGCGGCGCGGGAATTTCTAGGGGTGCAGTCTGGGGCACAGGCGATATCGGCAAGGGAGACGCTGTCGCTCTGGGCTGCTGGGGCGGCACCATCGGAGGCTGCAATGTTGGTAATCCGTAAGCTGACGTTCTTGCTGGCTGAGAGGTTGGGGCAGGCGGTTGAACGGAAATTTTAATCCCGGTGCTGTCAGTGGGTACCGATTGTACTGGAGTTAAAATCTCTGAGTTCGGGCGGTTAGAGAGGAGTGGCAAAGATTGAGAACTTCCACCATTCCTCGCTACTGGCTGAATCGGTGCCAGGGCTTCCTGTGGCGGCAGGGAAGCGGTGGGAAGCGGCTTCAGAAGCCCGCTGGCAATGGGAGCCTCTACAAGCGGGGTGGGGGGGATTGCCATGCCCGTCAGGTCAATGCGTCCTGCCGTTTTGGCAGTAATCTCATTCCCATAGGCAGGAATCTCCTGGCTTGAAGCCTTGGTGTTAATGTCCAATAGACCATTGGCACGGAAAATATTGCCGCCCGGTTCGCCAGCAGTTCCTAAATCAGGACGGGCTTGGGAAACTGCCACTAACCCGTAACGAGCGTTATTTTCAATAATATTATTCCGGAGAACAGGTGTTGCCTTGGTTTCTACGACGACCCCATCTTTGTTGCCACTGATGCGATTGGCAATTAGCTGCGGGGCAGCATTATGACCGATACTAATGCCAAATCCCGTATTTTCAAACACGTTCTCCCGCACTTCCGGTCGGGAAGTCCCGTAAATCGTAATCCCATTGCCCCCGTTTTCATAGAAGTAGTTGTTGCGAATGGTGGGGGCACTATTGCCAGTGACGGCAACTCCATCGTGCTTACTTCCCGTAAAAGTGTTATCCGCCACCATCAAACTGGTGGATTCAATCCAAAGACCGTAACCTCGTGGATTCGGATTCGTCACCGTGACGCCCATCAGCCCTGCCTGATTTGCCCCAGCGATCGCGATATTTTGACCGCCAAAGAAGCGACTGAGGAACTGACCGCCGCCGAGGATGACAATATTCTCCCCTTTGGTGCCGCGATCGCCCTGAATCGTTACACCGGCTTTGAGTCTTAAGGGAAAGGTTTCACCCGTTTCGGTGCTGTAGGTGCCGGGTGCCAGTACGATGGCGGTGTTCGGCTGAGCGACCTGCAAGGCATGAGTAATACTTTGGAACGGTTCCTGCTCGTCTCCAGTGCCATTGCTGTCATTTCCCGCAGCGGGGTTGACATACAAGCGATTCATTTGTGACATCTGCGTTTGCCCTTCCGGAGGAACCTGAGCCACCGTAGGCTGTGCCTGGATTGCTGTAACGTCCAGCCACGGGGTTGCGATCGCAGTCACTAATCCTAGGAAAATGCTACTGGTACGAATAGACGGGCGGCATTTTCTGACTAGGGCATTTAATTGATGATTGTGGGGGCATCTCAAACTCACGGCTCTACTCCTCTCAAGTTGGCACTGCACTATCGGTAAAGGCTGATGGAAGAAAGCACCTAGTTTTAGTCTATGCACCCCTATTTTGGGATAGAGGCTACCTGTTTGTTTACATTTCTTACATTTCTAAAAAGACCCCAACAGCTAACAGCTCATCAACCTGAGCATCCTCTTCAAAGCGAGGAATTCGCTGGGCATTTCAAAAGAAAGTTCTGTGGGGGCATTCTTTGAATGATAATACTGCTGTTAAACGCTCTTAAATAGGTAGGTACAAAAAACTAGAAAACAGTAGGCTAAAGACTTGGGATAAGGACGCTACTTGCTCCTAACCATAGACGAAATGTCACTGACTTAGTTCACATGACTTAGTTCACAATCCGCACGATATCAGCATTGTTCATTTTGCTCAACCTTGTTAATCCCCGCATTCTATTTTTTATTCAGTTGGATAAAATATATGGGGCAATTGAGGAAATTTGGTTGGTACGTGCTACCCTGTCACTTCACGGATTTCAGAAATTAGGGAACTAGACTGCTACGATGAAAAATAATGGAGTGGTTGCGATGGGCGAGAAACACAGCGTTCGAGAGCCAGTTGGGGACTTGCTCATACAAGCACAGCCAGCGGTTTGCCGCATTCTAGACGCCAATTTAGACCGAGCCAGAGAAGGCTTGCGGATTATCGAAGAATGGTGTCGCTTTGGCGTGAATAGCTCCCAATTAGTCAATGAATGCAAGCAAATGCGGCAGGAGCTAGCCAAATGGCATGGCATGGAGCTTCGGGCTGCACGGGATACCCCAGGTGATGCGGGCACGGAGTTGACCCATCCTCAAGAACAACAGCGCTCTAGCATTCAGCAGCTGTTGCAAGCCAATTTTGCTCGTGTGGAAGAAGCCCTGCGGGTGCTGGAAGAATATAGCAAGCTTTACGACCCCGACCTAGGCGCTGCGGCGAAGCAATTGCGCTATCGAGTGTATACGTTGGAGAGCAATTTGCTGGCTTACCAGCGACATCAGGTGCTGTTGCGATCGCATCTATACCTCGTTACTTCTGCCTCAGAACAGCTATTTTCCATCGTTGAAGCCGCCCTGCAAGGGGGACTGACTCTGGTACAGTATCGCGAAAAAATTGCCGACGATTCTGTGCGAGTCGCCCACGCTTCCAAACTCCGCCAGCTATGCCATCAATACGGTGCCCTGTTTATCATGAACGACCGGGTGGATCTGGCTTTGGCAGTGAATGCCGATGGCGTGCATCTGGGACAACAAGATATCTCCATCGCCCTCGCCCGACAGTTGCTAGGGCCACAACGCCTGGTTGGTCGCTCCACCACGAACCCGGAAGAAATGCAGCGAGCTATCCAGGAGGGTGCTGACTATATCGGAGTTGGCCCCGTTTATGAAACTCCAACCAAAGTAGATAAAGCTGCTGCTGGTCTGGATTATGTCCGCTATGCGGCTGAAAATGCCTCGATTCCCTGGTTTGCCATTGGGGGCATTGATGCGAATAACTTAAATGATGTGCTGGAGGCGGGAGCCGAACGAGTGGCAGCGGTTCGCGCCATCATGCAGGCAGATCAGCCGATGTTAATGACTCAGTATTTCCTCTCCCAGCTGAGTCGTCTGCAAACTCTCCGCTCTGTTGATGTTCGCGTTCCCCAATCTTATGTTTAGTCCGTCTGGTCAAATCGCGCTGCAAGTGAATGGGGAACCCCGCACCTGCCCGCCCGACACTAAATTGCCCCAGTTGTTAGAGCATCTGGGGTTAAATCCTCGCCTAGTGGCGGTTGAGTACAACGGTGAGATTCTCCATCGACAGTTTTGGTCGCAAACGGAGATCAAAGAGGGGGACGCGATTGAAATCGTCACCATCGTCGGCGGCGGCTAATTGGAACCTCAGAGATGAAGATTGAACAAGGAATGGCTGAAGATAAATTCCCGGCTGTTTCTCGGAAAACAGCCACAAGATTTACTCCCCATACTGTACTTTTCATCTGTGGTTTCTAGTCCAGTTCCTGGGTAACGCACAGCGATTCGCGTTATCCCTCATCCGTCATCCTTTCGAGTACGGATTCCCCGTGAGGAAATCCGCCCCGCATTGATCCCGCGCCAGTCGGGTGGAGGCGATACATTAAAGATGTAGCTCGGATCGCTCGATAGTTAGGAAGATGCTAGGAGTTGCTGCCAGCCGCTACAGTTTTAATCAGATTGAATAGGCACAGTATGTATGCGTAATAAACTGCTTTCAGCAATTAAACCCCTTTTGAAATCTTTGTTCGTCTTTGGTCTGATCCTTACCCTGACGCTAGGTCATGCTGACGGAGCCTTAGCAGCTCGCTCAGGCGGTCGGATTGGAGGGGGTTCTTTTAGAGCGCCCAGCCGCAGCTATTCGCCTCCTAGCCGCACCTACGCGCCACCGTCCGGCGGATACTATCCGGCTCCTTATCCTGGGGGTGGATTTGGGGGTGGATTTGGGTTCCCGTTGCTATTTCCCTTCTTTGGCATCGGGGGCGGATTTGGCGGTCTGTTTACGATTTTGATTTTCCTGGGGATCGCTAACTTCTTGGTTTCCAGCTTCCGTCGCGTGGGTGTTGGTGACGCAGGGGAAGCCGATTCGCTGGGCTACGGCAATCCCAAAGTTTCTGTGGCAGAGGTGCAAGTGGGTCTTTTGGCAGAAGCTCGCAGCTTGCAAGGAGAATTAGACGAGTTGGCGCGTACATCTGATATGAGTTCCGCCATCGGTCGTGCCCAAGTGCTTCAAGAAAGTACCCTAGCTTTGCTACGTCACCCGGAATACTGGGTGTATGGGGCAGCAGAATCTCAGCAAACAGCGTTACAAGCCGCAGAAGCCAAGTTTAATCAGCTAGCTCTGGGTGAACGCAGCAAAGTCACCGAAGAGACTCTCTCGAACGTCAATAATCAGCTCAAGGCAGCAACGCCCAAAGCATCTTTACCGGCGGGATCTGAGGAAGCTGGCAAGCTGGCAAATCAGATGATGGCAGAAGGCCCTAGTGAATACATTATTGTGACGATTTTGGTGGGTGCCGAAGGCAATCTGCAACTGCCGAAAATCAACAGCACTGACGATTTGCGTCAAGCCTTGCGTCAGATTGGTGGCATCGGGAGCGATCGCCTACTTGCAGTAGAAATTCTCTGGGCACCTCAGGCAGAAGGCGACACGCTTACCTCTGATGATTTGCTGGCTGAGTATCCCAATCTCAAACTTGTTTAACCCTCAACGGATACGGGCACTCTTGCTATGCGCCCCTATCTATTTCTCCTGAAAAGGAGGCTGGTAATCAGCCTCCTTTTTCAATTTTGACAGCGGCTCAATAGGAGCCATTTATAATTTACTGTTTTCCCTTGAGCTGGTATTATTAGTATTAATTAAATAATGAAAATCTGTGCATTTTTTTAAAGCAAATTAAATTCCTATATAGGAAGAATTAAATTTAAGTTCATTGAATAATTTTACCAACAAATAGCTTAACTTATGACAATTTTTTGTTCATTGTTAAATTTTAAAATCCCGAAATAAGAAGTAGTGACATCTCTACAAATTCAAAGCTATTTAAAGCGTTTTTGTTCGCTGCGGTAGCGGAGCAATTCAGCAACAAAAGCGACAAAACCTGACACAATCATCAGCATCACGCTGAGAGCGTTGATATCCGGTTTGACGCCAGTGCGGATGCGGCTAAAGATTTCTAGCGGTAATGTTGTGGCACCCGTACCGGCAGTGAAGCTAGCAATGAGAAAGTCGTCCATGCTGAGGACAAAGGCTAACAGGCAACCGGAAATAATTGCTGGCATTAATTCTGGAAGCAACACTTGGATAAAGGCTTGTACTGGCGTCGCCCCTAAATCGAGGGCAGCTTCTTCTAAGTGGGGGTTTAAACCGCTAATTCGAGAAGAAACCACCAAGGCGACGTAGGCAAGACAAAAGACGACATGAGCTGCCACAATTGTCCACAAGCTCAACGGCATACCAATAACGGCTAAAAATACCAGCGTGGCAACAGCGATCGCAATATCGGGAATAATCAGCGGCAGGTAAGAAACGCCGCGATACAAGGTTTTCCCCGGAAAGGTATAACGGGCTAAACCAACTGCCATTATGGTGCCTAAGACGGCAGCGATCGCTACTGCACACAAAGCCACGGTTAAGCTATTTTGCAGCGCCGTCAGGACGCGGGTGTCCTGAAACAGCTTCAGATACCATTTGAAGGTGAATCCCTCCCAACCGGCGCTATAGGTAGACTCGTTAAAACTATAAAACGTCAGTACCAGAATGGGCAGGTACATATAAAAGAACATCAGCAGTGTGAAAATAACCTGCCAAGAAATACGAGGTTTATCCTGGGGCTTCAACATAATCTCTAAAGGGATTTCCTCCTGCTGATGGCTGACGGTGCCTGTCATTCAATTTCACCATTTGTCGGATTTGCGATGCTGAACAGAGCAGCCACTTCGCTACACGCTCTATGCCAACTTTCTTCACTTTACTGGATGCGATTGAATCTTTGGAAGAGTGCGATCGCGTCTCAAGTGTAACGTCTCTGTAAATTTCTTAAATCCCTGTATTATTTTATACTTTATTTTCGTGGATTAAGGCTATACTTATAGAATGGAAATCTGTGCATTCAGGTAAATAACGTCAGTTCGGGTTAAGCCGAAGGCAGCAAGTTGTGGTCAATGGCAATCGCTGGCTTCTTCGGTTGATGGCAGTAGGCAATCAATCCGCAGAGAATGTTGACTCTTCAGT
>NZ_JAMPKB010000033.1:0-65000 GCF_039961925.1 Trichocoleus sp. DQ-U1
CAAATCTTGTCAGCACAGCGTTATGAAGCAAAAGCTAAACAAGCGGAACAACGCTCGGATTTTATCCGGCAATGGCTTGATCCAAGGTGAATTCCCTGCGACAGTGCCGCTAGCCATGCGTGAGGAATCAGGCGAGAGTGCAGACGGAAATGGAAATTCGCGCTCCCCTTTCAAAGTAGTGGTGCTGGCGGCATCCGAGGGGGGGCTGAGAGCCTTCAGCCACATCCTGCCTGCCTTCCCCCCGGACTTTCCGGCAGCGATTATTGTGGTGCAAAAACCCGATATTCAGTCTGCCTCCAGTTTGATAACCGACGCTTTAAATCGCCCCCCGACCTTGCCACTCAAGCAGGCACAAGAAGGAGAGCCATTGAAACCAGGGATGGTCTACATGGCTCCTGCCAATCAGCATCTGCTCGTCACCCCGGAGGGGACTTTCTGCTTGTCTGGGGCGGTACTCGTGGACTTTGCACGCCCCTCTGCCGACCTGCTGTTGCAGTCACTGGCGGCAAGTTTTAAAGAGCGAGCGATCGCGGTGATTCTCTCTGGGAGTGGCGGGGATGGTGTAAGTGGGGTGCAGGCGATTAAAAAGATGGGTGGATTAGCGATCGCCCAAAATGAAAGTACATCAGAATTTTTTGAGATGCGCCGCGCCGCTATTGAAAAGGGAAAAGTAGATTTCGTTCTCCCCCTCGATGAGATCGGATCTACCCTCGTGAATCTCGTGGTTTCTTCAGTGTTGACTTGAGAAGTAGAGGCGAACAACTGTTCGCCCCTAAAGCCGATCGAAACATTTAATCAAGGTGAGGTAGTTCCAGCCTCGCTCAAGCAGTCACGATATAGGGTGAGTTAATGGCTGAGACTCGGTTAGCATTCACCAAGGCTTGATAAACGATTGCCGCTACTTCTGCCCGCGTTGCATCGCGGGTGGGGTTAAGTTTTTTGAGCGTCGGGTGATTGACAACCAGCTGCTTCTGGGCGGCTGTTGCGACCTCATCTTTGGCATAGTCAGGAATGCCCGTGCGGTCATCGAAGAAGTTTAACGCGGTGACAGCGCCCCCGGTTAACTTTAGTCCATTCACCAAAGAGACAATCACTTGGACGCGCTGGACATTGTCGTTCGGTTTGAAGGTTTTATCGGGGAACCCAGAGAGAAATTCACCGCGATAGGCTTGTTGAATCGCAGCGTAACCCCAGAAACTGTTTGCCACATCTTTGAAAGCGATCGCTTCTCGTTTGGCAGGTGGGGTAAAGGCTTTTGTCAATAAGGCAGCATATTGCGCTCGCGTCAGACTGGCATCGGGTCTGAAGGTTTTGTCAGGAAAACCGCTGATAATCTCTTGCTTCACTAATTCCTGAATAAAAGTCTCAGCCCAATGACCTTTAATATCGGTTAGCTCAAGGACTGGAGAGCCACCGCCACCACCGCCACTACCACCGCCACTGCCACCGCCACCGCCACTACCACCGCCACCGCCACCGCCACCGCCACCGCCACCACCACCGCCACTGCCACCGCCACCGCCAGCCGTATCAGTAGGAGGAAGCTGATTGTCGAGCAAGTTTACGCTTCCCTTTACTTTGTCGGGATTCATTTGATTTCCCGCCACAACCAGCTGGTTTGAGCTGCTATTTTGTAAATCAAATTTAGTGTTGTAGCGCAGGATATTTTTTCCTGCTTCGGTGGCACTGCCCAGATCCGGTAAGGCATTTCCAATCACTGTCACACCATCATCAGAGTTTCGTTCGCTCAGATTATTCCGCAGCTTGGGACGCGCATTTCCAGAGATGACAATCCCAGATCGGTTGCCTGAAATTTGGTTATCTACCACCAATGGAGAGGCACTATCCGCAATGCTCATGCCATAACCCGTATTTTGGCAAGTATTGCCTCGAATTTCGCCTTTGGCATTTCCTGCTAGCGAGATGCCATTGCCCAGATTTTTAGTAAATACATTATTGGTGATGACCGGGTTGCCATCACCAGTTACAAAGACTCCCTCGCGCTTGCTATTGGTGAAGGTGCAATTGGCAACCGTGGAGCCATTCGATTCTATCCAGACGGCAGTTCCGCGTGTAGCCAGATTGGTCGCAGTTACGCCCCGGAGTTGAGCATTATTGGCTAAAGTGACCGTCACATTTTGACCGCCAGAAGAGTTAGGGCTACTGTAGGTTCCGCTTCCTTCAATCAATATGCCACTGCCTTTATTGGCTTCATTCCCCACAACCTTGACCCCAGTTGGCACCTTGAGGGGAAAGACTTCACCGTTGGCTGCATTGTAGTTCCCGACTGCCAGTTGAATGGTCGTATCAGATTGTGCTTGTTGGAGAGCTTTGGTAATCGTTTTAAACGGCGCTGACTGGCTGCCAGCAGCGCTATCATTTCCGGTCGCTGGATTGATAAAAAAAGTTTGAGCCATAGTGATATTGAAACAGAGTAATTGGGGTGTGGTAACAAAAATCTGCAACCAGAGTAGCGATCGCTTGCAAATTTACTTGTTTTATGCAAGCAATTCAGACGGCTACATCCCCTATAAGAGCCTATCCGGAAAATTCGGCAATGATGGTTAAGAGAAAGACAAGCTTTTAAAAGGGCGAATAGAAGTGCAGGCGTCCTACTCCCAAATCTAAACCGTAAGCTTTCTCTCCGGCTGGGAAAGCTTTGATTCGGAACAGATATACGCCGCTACTGAAGGGGTTACGTACCGGATCGAGACCAATCGTAACGGTTTTACCTGGAGGTACGGGAGGATCAAACATGACTGAAATGGTGTTTGTCTGGCTATCTCTTATGACTTTTCCCAGCCCTAACTTCTCACCTTTGTTTTCAGGCTTCCCTACAAATGCTTCGCTGTCGTTAAGTTTAAATCGAATTATCTCTAATCCCTCGTTTTGGGTAATCGTCACTTGCCCAAGCGGTTCACCAGCATTTTCTGGCAAACTGACGGTGAAATAATAGGTAGCTCCCCAGACATTAATCCGGTCAAAGGTAGTCGTAGCATCTATTAAGCGAGGCGGTTTTTCAAAGGAAACAGTTCCATCTGCTAGCTGAATCGCCCTAGATGAAGGACTCAAGACTCCCCAAATGCTAGCTATTACCGCTAGGGTTGAGCTGAAAACTAAAAAAGAACGCATAGCTAAGTACCAACGACAAGAAAAGATTCATTTACTCGGAACTATTTTGAATTCAATTTTGTCGTGATCTATGGCAAAATCCCTCTACAGTGGGAGGTAATTCTCAGCCATGATGTAGATGAACTACATTTTTGTTGGGCATTATCTTTAAAGTAGGAAGGCGAAAATCGGTGATTTTAGGGCGGGGCAAAAACCGGGTGGCAACTATGCACGAATCGGGTTCTGATGGTTTGAAGGTTTTATCAGCAATCGAGTTTCAAGGGAGAGGGTGGAGTCAGAGGACTGCTAATTTGATGAAGTCTTTTGCAGCTAAGCGAATTGCACCTATTAGTTTAGTGACATTGCTCGGTTGTGGGGGAGCAACTTGGCTGGCAACGGCTGCTTTTATACCGCAGATTGCCCAAGCTTACACTGCTCGCTCTGAAGTTGCCCTGGTTCGTCAGCCAACAGAAACTTACGAAGGTTTTGTCCGCAGAGCCGAGGTGGTGGCTAGAGCCGCGGCGCAGCGTAGCTTCGATCGCGACATTTTAGTGACTGACGTTGCGGTGATGATTCTGGGGCAAAATCAGGGAGCGATCGCGCCGATTCTTTCTTTAAAAGTAACTCGCGGAGCCTGGAGAAGCCGCCCCGATACCCCGCGCTGGGCAACCTACTTCCCCAATACCAAGTCTTTACTCGGTTTTGTCGATGACGTGACGCCTTCCGATCAGCCCGTCCCCGCTACTGCCGAACCCCCCCCAGCACCAGCACAGGGGGCACCTGCTACACCTCCCCCACCAACCGCAGTGCCCGGTAACATTAGGGATGTCGCGCCCGGAGCGCCTACAGGGACTCCTCAGAACCAGACACCGGGAACAGCCGCTCCCGCAGCCCCCGGTACTCCTCAGAACCAGGCACCCGGAACCGCAGCCCCAACTGCACCAAATGCACCAACTGCTCCCACCTCGCCAACGATTCCCTCTTCACCAGCATTTCCTGGCGGTAATGTAAATCCCACGGAAACGATTCCCAATCCAACAGAAAACATTCCCAATCCAACAGAGAACATTCCCAATCCCACTACGCCAACCACTGGAACGGGAACCACCGGACAGGGGCGATAAAAACCGCGCAAATCAGCGTGTGAACCACCGCGCACACCTCTCTGCTCAGTGCCTCATCGGGAACGAACAAGGGTGAGACAGTCGAGAAATTCGCCCGACTAGATTGAACTGGTCAAGGGATCTCTTAGAATAGGAAGGCTGTAAACGATTGCTGGAGTTACGATCATGGCGGTTCCTAAGAAGAAAACATCAAAATCCAAGCGCGATAAGCGCAAAGCCACCTGGAAGCACAAGGCGACAATTCAAGCTCAGAAAGCTCTGTCTTTGGGCAAATCGATTCTGACTGGGCGTTCTAAGTTTGTGTATCCAACCCAGGAAGAAGAAGCCGAAGAAGAATAATTATCCTAGAGGTTGCTTTTCGTCTCAGCTTCCTAGAATTTCCGAGCGCCTTTGGGCGCTATTTTTTTGGATATAAGTGCATATTAAGAATTAGAGTACACAAAACGCCATCTCTACTAGACTCATGCTAGGAAAATTTTTCAAAAAACCAGAATCGGAGCAGAGCGAACGGGTTCCTCCCGGTCAATATCTGACGAAAGGCTTCCCGGTGCTGACCTACGGCAACACTCCTCAGATCGATACTGACAACTGGCAATTTCGCGTCTGGGGTTTGGCAACCGAAAAGACTTTCAGCTTGGCAGATTTTATGGCTCTGCCCCAACATAACTTTACTGCCGATTTCCATTGCGTCACCCGCTGGTCTAAACTCGACGTGCAGTGGACTGGCGTTAAGGTGACAGACTTTATGAAGCTGGTGGAAGTTGACCCGAAAGCTGTTCATGTTATGGAACACTGTTACGGTGGCTACACCACGAATATTCCTTTAGAAGACTTTCTGCGAGAAGAAAACTTTTTTGCTCACACTCTATTTGGGGAACCGCTACCGGCGGAACATGGCGGACCGATGCGGCTAGTTGTCCCTCATCTTTATGCCTGGAAAAGCGCCAAATGGATTAACGGCTTAGAATTTCTCCCGCAAGAGGAATCGGGTTTTTGGGAGCGCAATGGCTACCACCGGCGGGGAGAACCGTGGGCAGAAGAGCGATATAGCTATTAAGGGAGTAGGAAAAGAGAGTTTTGAGTTTTGAGTTATAAAAGAATTCTTTAATTCAAAACTCAGACGCAATAAATCGCGCCTCTACAATTTAAAACTTTTTTCTCATTACTAATTATTTCATTAGCCACTTCAGGATTTTGAGCTTGTCCTTATAGGGAGCGTATCTCAACTTCATATCAACGAGAAAAGATTTGTTGAGTACGCTTTTTTGATGGGAGAATGTCTCAAAACTTGCCTTACCGTGATAACGACCGATGCCGCTCTCTCCGACGCCGCCGAAGGGTAAATCTAGAACGCCAGCTTGCATGACGGTGTCGTTGATGCAAACACCCCCTGAAGAGGTTTGTTGCAAGACGGTTTGTTGCTTTTGTTTGTCTTTTGAGAAGAAGTAAAGGGCTAAGGGTTTCGGTTTGGCGTTGACGAGAGCGATCGCTTCGTTCAACTCTGTATATTCCAGGACTGGTAGAATTGGGCCAAAGATTTCTTCTTGCATGACTGGATCTTCCCAGCCCACTCGATCGATGACAGTAGGCGCAATGTATCGCTCGGATGGATTAGTCTCTCCACCAATCAAAACATCCCCATCTAGATATTTACAAAGACGGTTAAAGTGTTTTTGATTAATAATTCTGCCATAATCAGGGCTTTTTTCCGGTTCATCCCCATAAAAATCGTGAATACAATTTTTGATTTGTGCGAGCAAATCTCTTTTAATTCTTTTATCTACTAAAAGATAATCTGGGGCAATACAAGTTTGACCTGCATTCATGAATTTACCCCAAACAATCCTTTTCGCAGTGTATTCCAGATGAGTATCGGCATCTACAATACAAGGACTTTTGCCGCCCAATTCCAGGGTAACGGGCGTCAGATGTTTGGCTGCTGCCGCCATAACAATTTTTCCGACTTCGCTACTGCCTGTAAAAAAGATATAGTCAAACTTTTCTTCGAGTAACTGTTGGCTAGTTTCAATACCGCCTTCTACAACAGCCACTACTTCAGGATTAAAGTATTTAGGGATAATCTCAGCTAACAGATGCGATGTATTTGCAGCTATTTCTGAAGGTTTTAAAATCGCACAGTTACCGGCTGCGATCGCACCCACGAGAGGCGAAATTAGTAGCTGCAAGGGATAGTTCCAAGCTCCGACAATAAGAACTACGCCCAACGGTTCAGAATAAAGCTGAGCTGAGCCTAAAAATTGGGTAATCGGTGCCTTTATCTTTTTAGGCTTTGTCCAGATATTAATATTTTTTAAAGCATAATTAATTTCCTCTAAGCAAACTCCTATTTCTGATAAAGCAGCTTCAAATACTGGTTTATTTAAGTCGGTTTGCAGAGCTTTAAAAATAGCGGCTTCATTTTCTAAAATCGCTTGCTTTAAAATTTTTAAATGTTGAATTCTAAATGATATGTCTTTAGTTTTTCCAGTTGCAAAAAACTTTCGTTGCTGAAATACGATGTTACTAACTTTTTGTGGTACTAGCATTTTTTCTCCAAGGTTGGATTTTAAATTTTAGACTCTATACCCTTTGAAATCCAAAATCTAAAATCCAACAATAAAATTTCATATTTGAGCAGGCAAGCGAACTCTAAATAAACTACCTTTACCCAACTCGGATTTGACTTCTATTTCACCTTGATGAGCTTCCACAATTCTACGCGATAGATGTAACCCTAAACCGCTGCCAGAACGCTTGTGGTTCCCTTGGCGAAATCGCTCAAATAAAACTTTCTGGTCTTCTAGGGTGATACCAGGACCTGTGTCGTTAACGTCAATAACGATGGCAGAATTAGCGGAGTTACTTGTATGGGAGCCTACCGACGCATGGACAGTAACTGAACCGTTATCTGTAAATTTGATAGCATTTCCGATTAAGTTCGTTAAAACCCGATGGATTTCCATGCGATCGCCGACTACTTTGAAATCAAGCGGATGATTGTCGGCGCTGTCCCCTAAATCCAGCTTCAGGGTGAGATTCTTTTCCTCTGCTAAGGGAGAAAGTTCTTGAACTACTTCCTGAAGTAGTTTCCGCAGGTCAATTGGTGAGAAGCTCAGGGTTTTACGACCGGCTTCATAGCGATAGACTTCTAATAAAGTATTCACCATCGCTAGCAAGTTGCGGTTGCTGCGATCCATTGTAGCGATCGCTTCTTGCATTCCTGGCGAGAGTTCTCCTAAGGCTCCTTGCCTAAATAAAGCCAGCATCCGCTCTGCGGCGACGATCGGCGTCCGCAAGTCGTGGGTGAGCCAGGAAACGAAATCTTCTCGCTGACGGGCAATTTGATCGCGTTCGTCCACACTATGCTTCAGCCGCAGAAGCGATCGCACCCGCGCCAGCAATTCGTCAACTTGCACTGGCTTGCGAATAAAATCATCTGCTCCGGTATCTAATCCCTCTACCACGCTGGCGTGATCGTGGGCTGTGATCAGTAAAATCGGGATAAATGGCAACTTAGTATTATCACGGACTCGCCTCGTGACTTCATATCCATCCATCCCCGGCATCATCACATCCAACAAGACCAAGTCTGGTGGAGATTGTTCAATCTCGTTTAAGGCAGAACGACCATTTTCCGCCAAGGTAATTTCATATCCCTCTTCTTCTAAAATGGTTTGAACCAAAAACAAGTTATCGGGAGAATCATCCACAACGAGAATGCGGTCAGTTTTAGAAGGTTGATTGAGACTCGAATGATTCTTCATGGAAGCGATAGGTTAACAACTCAAGTTTATTGAAATTAATTTTTGTAAATTAATCGTGCATCACGTAACATTCTTTACGCCTAAGGTATCATTTTGCCTCATTCTACAGAAGGATTGTTGGGGATCTTTACCGAATCTTTGCTTCTTTGGCTTCTATCCAGTGTTTGGACTAGCCCAATGACCTTAGCAACAGAAAATTAATTATAAACCTTTAGGATGACGGTCATACTTTTCTGTCATCTGATACATCTGGCTGCTCATTGCTGGAAAGAAAAAATCGCAGATATCTAGTTTATTTACATCTATAAATTAAGCAAAACGGGAAAGATAGGCAGTAGCGAAGTCAATTTCCTCGTGCGGATGGATAGATAAAAGAGGTCTTTTGGGCGATCGCGCTCAAGATAAAAATTTGAGTGGTTGGTAATGAGACAGCTTTATCTACAGGATGGACGTGGAAGCGATCGCTTTAAACGCTCCGCTACTTGGCGGTCTGCGTTCTATGTTGACTGCGTTGTTTCCCCTCTCTTTAAATTTTTACGCCTCAGGATAGATTGACCGACCCCCCCAATTTCAGTCATCAATGAAGAGCAGATTCAAAGTTGGAAAGTATGGGTCGCTTAGCACCTGAATCTAGTCGAACCATTCGCAAACAACAACGCCCTGATTATCGTCCTTCGCCTAAAGTTCCTGTAAAACTGATCGCGGGCATCTACTTTTCTATACTTTTATCTATCTTTCTAGGGGTGCTACTGCTGAGCAGTGGCAGGATGACGATTGGCGGGGTTCCGTTGCCAATCTTGATGAGCTTCTTGAGCGATGATGCGGCACGAAATGCTTATTTAGCAGGAGAACCCGCAGCACTTCACGACCGTCTTGAGGTGATGGGCATCGAGGAGCAAATCAAAGAATATTATCGACCTCAAATTTCTGATGAAGCAAAACTAGACCAACACATTCACCAAATTCTGTATGACCGCACTGGTTATGTGGGGGCACAATACGAGGTGAATCCGGAAGGGGTATTAGTTTTGAAAAATAGATAAGTAGAGAAGCGATTAGTTGCATCTCTAGCAAGTTAATCGCTTCTCTACTACCAATTTAATCAGAATAAAAAGTAGCGTTGTGCTAATGGGAGAACGGTTGCCGGTTCGCAAGTCAGCAATTCCCCATCGGCTCGCACTTCGTAGGTTTCCGGATTTACTTCCATGTGAGGCAGGGCATCGTTTAATTTCATGTCTCGCTTACTGAGCTGCCGCGTACCGCTGACGGCAACGGCTGGCTTTTGTAGCTTAAGCTGGTTGGGAATCTCTTGTTCGAGTGCCGCTTGGGAAATAAAAGTTAGAGAAGTGGCAGCGATCGCGCCTCCAAAACTGCCGAACATTGGGCGCATATGCACGGGTTGCGGTGTGGGGATACTAGCGTTGGCATCGCCCATTTGAGCGTAAGCGATCGCGCCCCCTTTGATGACTATCTCTGGCTTGACGCCAAAAAATGCCGGACGCCAGAGGCACAAATCCGCTAGTTTCCCCACTTCTACCGAACCAACATACTGCGAAATCCCGTGGGTAATGGCTGGATTGATTGTATATTTAGCAACGTAGCGCTTTGCCCGGAAATTATCTGCCCTCTCTTGCCCCTCTCCTGGTAGCAATGGGGAAAGGTTTCCCCGCTGAACTTTCATTTTGTGTGCCGTTTGCCAGGTGCGAATGATTACCTCGCCTACCCGCCCCATCGCCTGAGAATCAGAGGAAATCATGCTGAATGCGCCCAAATCGTGCAGGATATCTTCAGCGGCAATGGTTTCTCGGCGAATCCGCGACTCGGCAAAGGCGACATCTTCGGGAATGCTGGGGTCGAGGTGATGACACACCATTAGCATATCCAGATGTTCGTCTAGGGTATTGACGGTATAAGGGCGCGTCGGGTTGGTGGAAGAGGGCAGGACGTTCGCTTCGCCGCATACTTTGATAATGTCCGGCGCGTGACCTCCACCGGCTCCCTCGGTGTGGTAAGTGTGAATAACGCGATTCTTAAAGGCGGCGATGGTGGTTTCTACAAAACCGGCTTCGTTCAAGGTATCGGTATGAATGGCTACCTGCACATCATAATTATCCGCAACGTTCAAGCAAGTATCAATCGTCGCGGGTGTGGTGCCCCAGTCTTCGTGCAGTTTTAAACCTATCGCCCCGGCTAAGACTTGTTCGATTAGTCCTTGGGGCTGGCTGCTATTCCCTTTCCCCAAGAAGCCTAGATTTACCGGGAAGGCGTCAGCGGCTTGCAGCATCCGGTACATATTCCACGGGCCGGGAGTGCAAGTAGTCGCATTTGTACCTGTAGCGGGGCCAGTACCGCCGCCAATCATGGTGGTGATGCCGGATGCGATCGCGACTTCAATCTGCTGCGGACAAATAAAGTGAATGTGGCTGTCAATTCCGCCAGCAGTGAGAATCATTCCTTCTCCGGCAACGACCTCGGTTCCAGGGCCAATAATAATATCTACGTTGTCTTGAATGTAGGGATTTCCAGCTTTACCAATTTTAAAAATATTGCCATCTTTAATGCCAATATCGGCTTTGACAATCCCCCACCAATCGAGGATTAAGGCGTTGGTAATCACTAGATCGACGGCACCGTCGGCATTAGAAATGGGAGATTGTCCCATGCCATCCCGGATGACTTTGCCACCACCGAATTTCACTTCATCGCCGTAGGTCGTGAAATCTTGTTCCACTTCAATGAATAATTCGGTGTCAGCAAGACGAACGCGATCGCCGACTGTCGGGCCATAGGTTTCGGC
This sequence comes from Trichocoleus sp. DQ-U1, assembly GCF_039961925.1. Classification (NCBI taxonomy): domain Bacteria; kingdom Bacillati; phylum Cyanobacteriota; class Cyanophyceae; order Leptolyngbyales; family Trichocoleusaceae; genus Trichocoleus; species Trichocoleus sp. DQ-U1. The sequence goes on from NZ_JAMPKB010000033.1 coordinate 10,797, forward strand.
GTAAGCGCGGCGATCCATTCTGTAACTCATCCTTGACTCCTCTAGAGTGGTATATTTTTAACGCAAAGGTACGCAAAGGGAAGCGCAAAGGTACGCAAAGTTTTGGGCTATTCTTGGCGTTTTTTGGGTTACAAGCGATTAATTTTGAATCCCTCAAATTTCATTGAGAAGCCATTTCCCTCTGGAGAAGCACACATTATCCCTACATTCACCGTCTCAACTGGCGTGAGATAACCAAGGCGTAGCATCGTGTACTGGGTGCCATCCAGAGAGTATTGCACCTCTACAGCAGTGCCACGTCGATGTACGCGCATCCAAAGAGAAGCCGGGTTATCTGGCAGCGGGACAACAGACCAATCTGAGTAATCTCTTGTTACCACAGCGCTGACTTGTTGTACACCCTCGACAAATTCAATGCCACACTTTAACCAATTCGCCTCATCTAAGCGCAGCATCAATCCGGCTTGATCGTACAAATCTCGATACTCACCGCTAACTTTCACCTCAACCATGAAGTCTCTGTTCGCTTGCTGATAAAAAAAGTGACCGTTATCTCGAATGAAGCCGTAGTGAGTCTCTCGCCAAAAATCAGTTTTTCCAGCGGATGTGATAGTAATTGCATTGCCTTGGACGTTCCAAATCGGCGGTTCGTTATACCATTCCATCGCCATTTTTTTCTAAATTTCTACTGGTTCCTGGTCGAATCTCCGCATTAACTCAAGCAAAGCTTCCCGATCTGGTTTTTGCCCGTCTTTCATCAGTTCAGCCAGTCCCTCAAAATACTTTTCGCGTTCCCCTCCCGGACAAAACATTATTAACAGCTTTGCTGGCTTTGTGCTGCGGTTAGCGAACCCGTGAGGTGTACCGCGAGGGACAAGTACAAATGCCCCTGGTTGTCCTTGTACTGTTCTATCCCCGACGAGGATTTCCACTTCTCCTTCTAGGACATAAAACATCTCCTCCATCTGACGATGGATATGTGGTTGCGCCCCCGTCCCATCTGGTTCTAGGCTAAACTCAAACAGCCCTAAGTTTCCGTGAGTATCGGCACCAACTGCTTTAAATGTAGCTTCGCTGTTACCAATAGTAAGGTGCCTGCCTTCTCCAGGCGCTAGTACAATTTCTTGTATCGGTAAAGTCATTTAATTATCCTCATTGATCGCTATAGCGAACCATTTATCTTGCCATTGAAGCCATATACTTGACGGCTACCAACAAATGGCACTAATTCTACTTCCTTTTCATCTCCTGGTTCAAAGCGTACCGCCGTGCCTGCTGGAATATTCAGGCGCATTCCCTTTGCTTGTTCTCTATCAAAATCTAAAGATTCGTTCACCTCACAGAAGTGGAAATGAGAACCAACTTGAATCGGGCGATCGCCTGTATTTGCTACTTGCACTTTTATACTAGGACGACCAGCATTCAGTTCTATTTCCCCTGCTTGTACAAGCATTTCTCCAGGAATCATTTCAACTTCCTCTTTTAGTTTTTTATGAAAAGGGCTAACTCTTGTTACCTTATTTTTGTAAAATTATGTCTGATAATCCATTTGCTGACGGATTTTTTCTTTAATCTCGTATCCGGCGAACTTTTCACAAAGATATAAACCTAAATCAATTGCCGAAGTAACGCCTCTGGCGGTAATTACGTCACCTTCATCAACAACTCTTTTGTTTACGACAGACTTACAATATTTTTGAAGGTCTTGGAAAGCATTGGGATGGGTTGTTGCTGTTTTCCCTTGTAAAAATCCCGCTGCGCCGAGTAGTAAAGAACCCGTACACACAGAAACTTTGAACTTGCAAGTTGCTGAGGTTTTCAGCCATGTCATTAACTCAGGATCGTCAACTAAGTTTCGGGTGCCAATTCCACCGGGTACGATAATCATGTCGTAGGGTTGGAGAGATTCACCTACTTTATTCGGAGTGAAACGAAGTCCAGCGTTATCGCTGACTTCTTGAGAATAGGCACAAATATCCCATTCCAAATCGGATATAAAATTCATTGTCTTGAGACGAGTAACTGGATCGTAAACTCCAATAAAATCTAAAGCGGTCATTCCCGTGTAAATGATAAATGCAACCTTCATAAACAATCCTTCTATCTACGGGATTATCTAACGAATTGGGTTGTGAACTGTAACCAGTTTTGTACCATCGGAAAATGTCGCTTCTACCTGCACTTCATGCACCATCTCTGGCACACCTTCCATGACTTCTTCCCGTGACAGTAGGGTTGTCCCATAACTCATTAAATCGGCAACGGTACGTCCATCTCTAGCGCCTTCCAGAATAGCAGCGGAAATATAAGCGATCGCTTCTGGGTAATTCAGTTTTAAACCTCTTCCCTTGCGGCGTTCCGCTAATAGTGCCGCCGTAAAAATCAACAGCTTATCTTTTTCCTGTGGCGTCAGTTGCATTGATAACCTCTTACATTCTTTCGTGTTCTCTATGTCTACTACGATTCGCTCAAATTTGCCAAACTCTCGGTGGACAAGCAGGGCGTTCTAAAAAGTGCAATCGCAGCAAATTCCAAATATCTATAAACCAGTTTCGCACCTGGGAAGTAGAAGAACCGCGATAGCGACACAATAGCCCAGCAGGAAGACGAGTAATGCCTGCTTGGTGAAGATTTTCCCCTGTCCCTTTCTTAAAAAAGGGTGAATGATTCCCTAGATTTCGTGCTTTTTCTACAATCTCTGGTGACACCGCTTGCCCAATCCAGACTAAACTCGCTACAACGGATTGCCCAGCTAAACCGTGAGGACTGTCGAGGATTTCTGTCCCGCCGGGTAACCATTGCCTGTCAATCCACAGAGGGCGTCCTTGCTGCCAGATTTCAGTATGCGATCGCCACTCTCCGTGTAAGAATCTCTCCCCTCTGGCACTGCGTCCAAAGCGTGTAATTTCCCAACCCAGCCAACTTGCTTCTGGAGCTAATTCTACCCGCAAGTCTTGTCGATACATCGCACCGTCAAAAATAATTGTTTCCTGCGGTAGCCACTCCAAAGTAGCACCCGCGTTCACCTCGATTTCAATCGTTTGACTCGCTGGCAATCCATTGCTGCGATAAACCTTACCGGCGGCAGCGGTAGTGATTAAGGCTTGGGCGTTGGGTTGGAGGTGGAAATTAAGCGATAAGCGATCGCCCCCCACAACACCCCCCGCTGTATGCAAAATTACACTATGACAAATCTCCGACCCTTCTGGATAAAATGGGCGCTGTACCTTCAGCGGTGCTTTTACGCGATCGCTAATCACCTGGGTTTTGCTTTGGGTTTTAGAAAACTCCAAGTTAAGAATGCCGTGCCATCCAGAGGATGAGGGATTTGCTACTGCCGGATCGAGGTCTTTCATTAAATTTGGTGTATAAATTGTTAATTTTTTACTCCGGAAAATCATCTTAAACAAAAATACCATTAAACTCGATTCAACCGAATATTCTTAAGTCTTTATACTGGAGATTCTTATGGCAGCTATCAGCTTTGAAAACTTAAAAAACGAATACCAGCAACTCTTTGATAGCTGCAAAATCACTAAAAATAAAATTGAGCAAGTAGATAATATTTTAGATACCATTGATACAAATCGGGCTAGATATGATGCGGTAGCGAAAAGACTGGCGATTCCCTGGTATGTGATAGCCATTATTCACAACATGGAATCTTCCTTAAATTTCAATACTCACCTGCATAATGGAGATCCGCTGACAAGAAAAACTATACGCGAACCAAAAGATCGCCCGTCTAGTGGGAATCCTCCTTTTACATGGGAAGAAAGTGCCATTGATGCTTTAACTTTTGATAAATTTGACCAATGGAAAAATTGGAGCCTTCCAAACATTCTTTTTAAGTTAGAAGGCTACAACGGTTGGGGTTATCGCCTCTACCATTCTGATGTTCTTTCACCTTATTTGTGGAGTGCTTCAAACCACTATACTAAAGGAAAATACGTTGACGATGGCACCTGGTCAAATACAGCCGTATCGCAGCAATACGGTGCCGCCGTACTTCTGCGCCGAATGATCGATCGAGGAACAATTACTTGGGATAATCCAGAAACCAGTGAGGTTGGAGAAAAAGATGTAGATATCCAACCTGGCGAAAAGCAACCTTTGGTATATTATTCACCAGATTCTAAGATTGATAACGGCAAAGAACTGCAACAGTTTTTAAATCAATTTTCAGGAATTTATTTAAGTGTAGATGGTTGCCTTGGTGATAAAACTTCCGAGGCTTTTAAAAAAGTTACTGGTTACTATCTCTTTGGAGATCCTAGAAATAAAAATTAATTTTAAATAGCAAATAAAATAGTAATTCTCTAATTTGTAAGTATTACTTATCAAGTGCAAAAAATCCGATAAATTAAAACTTACTAGCTTGTTGATTGCTTAGAAAAAGGCAATCAGCACCTTTTAGGGATTACCAATTGGATTGTTTAATTTAATGGGTAATTCAATGATAACTTCTGTTCCCTGCCCCGGTTCGGAGATAATAGCAATACGTCCTTGATGATGTTCTAGTATTTGATAACATACAGTTAGTCCTAAACCTATGCCTTTTCCGACAGGTTTGGTTGTAAAGAAAGGGTCAAATATTTTTGATTTAATCGCTGTTGGAATCCCGAAACCATTATCTTTAATTTTGATAATTATTTGCTTAGCTGCACTAAATTCAGTTTTAATGTAAATCCGTTTTTCGGGTTGATCTTTGAAAGTTTCCAGAGCATCAATTGCATTGCTGAAAATATTCATAAATACCTGGTTAAGCTGCGCCGGATAGCATTCAACGGGTGGCAGAACGCCGTACTGCTTAACTACCTGAATCTCTGGATTTCCCTCCGCCTTCCAGTCTCCGCCTGATTGCAAGCGATGCTGCACAATTAGCAAACTGCTATCAATTCCTTCATGAATGTTGACGCGCTTCCTTTCAGCTTCATCGAGTCGGGAAAAGTTTCGCAGTAATAGAATAATTTGACGAATGCGATCGCTGCCAGCCCTCATTGAAGTAATAATTTTAGGCAGATCGCCCGTTAAAAAATCGAGATCGATGTCCTCAATATATTGCTGTATTTCAGCATCAGGATAACTTTTTTGATAGCGTTGTACGAGGTTCAGTAGATTTTTTGTGTAGTCACTGATATGGGGAAGATTACCATAAATAAAATTAATCGGATTGTTAATTTCGTGGGCAATGCCAGCAACAAGTTGACCCAAACTAGACATTTTTTCAGTTTGAATGAGTTGCGCCTGCGCCCTTCCCAAATTGCGTAATGCTTGACTGAGCTGTTGAGCGTTGGTAGTTAGTTCAGTATTCAGTTGCTGTAGTTGGTCGTGGGCTTGCTGTAATTGCTGGTTTTTTTGCGAAAGCTCTTCAGTACGCTGTTGCACCCGTTCTTCAAGAGTCTGACGCGCCTGTTCTAGTTCCTCAGTACGCTTTGCAACTCGTTGCTCTAGGTTTCCGATGAGGGCTTTTAGCGCCTGAGCCATTTCTTGATAAGCATGAGCAAGTTGACCGATTTCACCACCCGCGCCGATACCGGGAATGGGGGTAGTCAAATCACCTGCGGCTAAGGTTTTGCTGCGTTCGGAGAGCTGGATAATCGGGTTGCCGATTTGTTTGGCTAGCAAATGTGCGATCGCAATCGATAACAAGGTAGCCAATCCCAGTCCTAGCCAAATCACACGGTTTAGGTTGATGGAAGCTTGATTAAAATACTTTGAGACAATTTGAATTTTGGCAATGGCAATAGGCTGATTGCGGGAAGTAATCGGAGCATATATCGTATTCAAACCAGATTTTGGTTCGATCCGATAAACTGTTTTACCTTTTTGAATCTTGCGTAACACCTGCGACTTTAAATTTACTTGTTCCCAAGGCTCAATGCTGGATTTAGCATTGCTAGAAATGATTGATTTGCCATCTAGAGAAATAACTTGCAGTTTAGTGGTAGGTTGAGAGAAATTAAGAAAGTTACGCAACCAAGTTTCATCTAAATTTTGCCCTAAAATTAAAGTTCCGGGTGACTTCCCCGTACCATCGCTGTTGTAAACAGGCGCTGTTGAAAAGAGCAATATCTGAGGCAAGCCGCTATCAATCAACATCGTCGTTGGCTTGTTGGTAGCACTCGCATCTGTTATCCGCTCAGCTACATTCGGAATTCGCAAAGCGTCACCCCGCTCTCCCAAAATCTCTCCCCTACGATCCACCACTTTCACATGATCGACATCGGTAGAAAGAACAAGTTGCTCGGAGACTTCCTTTTTTATCCAAGCCTCATCTCGCTTCCCAATTGCGTTGTATAAATCTGTCCAGATTGCATAGCTAGAGGATAAATTTTGCAATCCTTTCTCAGTAGCCGCAGTGTATCCCCGAAAGGCTAAAACTTGATCGTCGAGCCGAGTCTTTTCTAAGTCGATGAGCGGCTGCTGCACAAACCGCCACGCTACAGCACTCAGGAACATCACGGGTAGCAAAGATGCCCCAAAGGTAAAAATTAGCAGCTTGGGTTGAAGCTGTTGCAGCTGCTTGAACATCTCTGAGTTAATATAGATGCGGTGTTTCGTCCTCCAGACAGATAATCTGTCACAAGGCTCTCCACAGTTTAGCGGCTGTGAGAGTAAACTGACCGCTCTATTTTCGGAGGCGTAAAAGCGCCTACCTTGGTTGCAAGTTCTACGGTTTATTCGCAAAGATTTTTAGCTATGTGCGTCAGACAGCCAGAAACCGTTGAATTACATCCTGACTGAGTTCGCTAGTCGAGCCAGACGCGACGATACCGCCTTTTTGCATCGCGTAGTACCGATCTGCTTGTCGGACAAAATGCAAGTGTTGCTCGACCAATAAAACAGAAATGCCGGTAGATTCAATAATGCGGCGCACTGCTGCTTCTATTTCTAAAATAATCGAGGGTTGAATGCCTTCTGTGGGTTCATCCAGTACAAGTAACTGCGGCTTCCCCATCAAAGCGCGAGCGATCGCGAGTTGCTGTTGTTGTCCTCCGCTTAAATCGCCGCCCATCCGAGACAGCATTGTTTTTAAAACAGGAAAGAGGGAAAATATTTCTTCTGGGATTTCTTCCTTACCACTTCTGCCCTCACGTCGCGCCTCCAAACCTAGCAACAAATTTTCTTTCACCGTCAAGCGCGGAATAATTTCCCGTCCTTGAGGAACATAACCAATTCCTAGCCGCGCCCGTCGATCTGGAGATTTGTCTATTATTATCTCATCAGCAAAAGTAATCGTGCCGCTACGGGGTTTAAGTAGCCCCATAATTGTTTTGAGTAGAGTGGTTTTGCCAACACCATTACGTCCAATTAGACACACCATTTGCCCTAAGGGGACGCTCAAATCTACATTGCGGAGGATATGGCTTTCACCGTAATAGACATTTAAATTAGAAATTTTTAGCATTTTATTGTGCTTGGTTGAATAAGACGCGATCGTTTTTTAATTGCTTAATTTAGCGCTTCTTTTTACTCCTCAATTTCTTTAAGCGGTTCTCCCTGAGGATCTAACTGCTCTCCTAAATAAACTTCTATAACGCGAGGGTCATTTTGTACTTCCTCAATCGTGCCTTCACACAACACCGAGCCTTCATGCAACACAGTTACTTTACGAGCAATTTGGCGCACAAATTCCATGTCATGTTCAATGACCAAAATAGAATGACTGTGAGCTAAAGCGATCAGTAGTTCCCCAATATTGTCAGTTTCTTCATCAGTTAGCCCTGCAACGGGTTCATCCACCAACAATAAATCGGGCGACTGAGCAACTAACATTCCAATTTCTAAGCGTTGTTTCTCCCCATGAGAAAGTAAACCAGCGCGGATATCTGCTTTTGCACTTAAACCAATCGTTTCGAGCAAACTCATTACTTTACTACGTTCGCCAGTAGCAGGACGCCCAAACAGTGTTGCTAAGACATTTTTATTACGATTGCAGCTAAGTTCTAGGTTTTCGCGGGGCGTCAGGTTGAGGTAAATGCGGGGGGTTTGGAACTTTCGCCCAATTCCCAATCGGGCGATTTGATGTTCGGAGAGTGCTTTCACGTTTCTCCCCTTAAATAATACCCGTCCCTCAGTTGGTTGTACTTTGCCAGTAATGACATCCAAAAAGGTTGTTTTCCCGGCACCGTTTGGACCAATTACGACCCGTAATTCTCCGACATCCATGCTGAAATTCAGATGGTTCAGTGCTTTAAAACCATCAAAATTAACCGTTAAATTTTCAGTTTCTAATATTTTCGCGTTCATGCTGTACCTCTGGATCTTCTTCAAGGCTGGGATAGGTTGCTACCTGCTTCCGTCCTAGAAGTGTCAGCAGGTGCTGGAAACCCTGATAGCGCAGCCAGCCGACTACACCATCGGGAAGAACTGTTACCACAATTAGGAATAATGCTCCCTGGAAAAATACCCAAATGCCCGGAAATTGTTCGCTCAAAAGACTTTTGGCAAAGTTGACTAATAGCGCTCCAAATATGGCTCCGATTAAGCTGGCACGACCTCCCACGGCTACCCAAATTACCATTTCAATAGAAAAGGCAATATCCATTGCTTTCGGTGAAATTAAACCAGATTGAAGGGTGAATAAAGCACCCCCAATTCCAGCCAAAGCAGCGGAAATCGCAAACACTACGACTTTAAATCCCGTGGGATTATAGCCAGAGAAGCGCATCCGGCTCTCATCATCCCGAATCGCAACCAGAACTCGTCCAAAGCGATCGCTAGTCAGCCACCGGCACAAAGCATAAGCACCTGCCAAAAATAAGACTGTTAGCGCGTAGAAAACAAATTGCGTCTGACTATCACTGACTGTTGCCCCTAATAATGTTTTGAAATTGGTTAAACCATTGGTGCCGTTAAAAAATCCCTGCTGCCCGTTGAAGAAATTAAAAAATACAATCGTCGCTGCTTGGGTCAAAATTGAGAAGTAAACGCCCCGAATCCGGTTGCGAAATACTAAATAACCCAATATTGCGGCTAATACAGCCGGAATTATCACAACGGCTGCGGCGGCAAAACTAAACGAATAAAACGGCTTCCAGAACCAAGGTAGGTCTGTAATGCCGAAGAGGCTCATAAATTCTGGTAAACCGTTCTTGAGAGGAGCTAATTGCAAGTGCATTGCCAAGGCATAGCCACCGAGCGCAAAAAATACACCATGCCCCAAACTGAGCATACCCGTATAGCCCCAAATTAAATCAATGCCGAGGGCAGCGATCGCTAATGCCAAGAATCGCGCTAGCAAGTTGAGACGAAAGCCTGTGAGAACTGCTGGCATTACGAAAATGAGCAGCAAAGCGATCGCAATCGTTATCCCCACTTCCATCAGCACCGCTCGTCTACGTTGCTGCTTCATGCCCTTAACTTCAAGAACCGCATCCAAAATCATCGCCTTGAGCCTCTACTCGATTGTCTTTGTTTAAGCATCAACGCTACGTCCCTTCTGTGGAAAAATCCCTCCTGGCCGCACCTGAAGGAACGCAATAATTAAGGCGAATACCATCACCTTCGCCATACTGGTTGTGCCGAAAAACTCAAAGAAATCCACTAAAGGCTTTATCGGTGCCACCATCGGCACTAAGACTTTAGAACTGATTAAGTAGTTAATCGTGCCAATTCCCATCGCTGCCACAATACTGCCCACCAGCTTACCGACGCCACCGACAACAACCACCATAAATGTATCGACGATGTAGTTCTGCCCTGTATTTGGTCCCACTGAACCCAGCAAACTAATCGCACAACCGGCAATTCCAGCCAATCCAGAACCCAAAGCAAATGTAATGGCATCAACTTTGGCAGTCGGAATTCCTAAACAAGCACTCATACTACGATTCTGCATGACCGAGCGAATTCTTAAGCCCCATGAAGACCGTTGCAAAAATACATAAATTCCAGCAACACAAACAATGGTTAGCGCAATAATAAATAGCCGCGTATAGGGCATCTGCAACGTACCCAGCCGCAATCCTCCTCGTAACCAGTTGGGTGCCGTCACGTCTACATTTTGAGCGCCAAACCAAGGCTTGGTGACAGCCAGTTTATAAGTTTGTCCCAAAACTGCACTTGTGGCACTTGCAACGCCTAGAGATATCGGCAACATGATTGCAATTACCCAGTTACGAATACGCTCAAAATCTGAGCGGCGGGACAGAATCCAAAAAGCGCCAAAAAACAAAAGGCAAAATATCCCAATGCCAATGACTAACACCCAGCTAACACTGCGAGCGAATTGCTGCAAAATCAGACTAACGCCCCAAGTTGCGAGCAGTGTTTCTAGCGGGCGTCCGTAAAGATAACGAATCACTCCCCGTTCCAGAACTAATCCCACACCTGCTGTCACCAGGAAAGCCAAAATTAGCGCAAAAACAATATAGGTTTCAGACCAAGGCTTACCCAATATTTTGAAGCCATTTTGTACAACAAACGTTGTGTAGGCTCCTAGCATCATCAACTCACCGTGAGCTAAGTTAATGACACCCATGAGTCCAAAGACAATGGCTAGTCCCAGTGCTGAAATTAACAAAACCGCGCCGATGCTAATTCCATTAAAAATCCCATCCAGCAATCCTGCTATCACACCGCTTCCTCAGCCATTAATCATGGGTCATTAGTCATGGATCGTGAGTCATTAGTTATTAGCTTTCAAATCCCCTAGGTTGGGTTGAGGTAACGGATGCTGTTGGCATTAATTTTTGACCTCTCCCCAAACCCTTCCCTACAAGGGTAGAGGCTTCCAGACTCCCCCTTCCCTCATAGGGAAGGGGGATGGGGGTTAGGTTCTTAATTAGCCAACACCATCAGGTAACGAAACCCAACCAATCTTCTCAAGATTGACGACTAATAACTAAGGACTAATTTTTAACCGCTTAAATTTTGTACTGACCACCTTTTTTGGAATCTGACCAGTCGCATCCCAAACCCTTAGTTGCAGCAACGAATTGGTTCCAAGGAACTGGCTTCACTGCTGATTTCGTCTCATAGACAATCTTAAAGAGACCATCATCTGCGACTTCACCTAGCCGTACAAACTTAGAAATGTGATGGTTACTTTCCATCGTTACAGTGCCTTCTGGAGCCTCAAACTTCTGACCAACCGCAGCCTTTCGGACTGCCTCTAAATCGTCAGCGGTTTTTGCTTTCTCGACAGCTTGTTTCCACAGATAAACAGCAATGTAAGCTGCTTCCATCGGGTCATTTGTTACCCGATCTGGACCGTATTTTGCCTTAAAAGCTTCGACAAATTTTTTATTCGCCGGGGTATCTACCGTTTGGAAGTAATTCCATGCGGCATATTGACCTTTGAGATATTCTGTGCCAATTGCTTTGACTTCTTCTTCGGCAATACTGACAGACATTACGGGATATTTATCTGGTCCCAACCCTGCACCTTGCATCTGCTTGAAGAAAGCCACATTACTATCCCCATTCAGGGTATTAAAAATGACCCCTCCATCAGGCAGAGCAGCTTTAATTTTAGTGATGATGGGCGTAACTTCTGTATTGCCTAGGGGTAAGTAATCTTCCCCGACGGTTTCGCCGCCTTTTGCCTTTAACTGCTCTTTAATAATCGTATTCGCGGTACGCGGAAAAACGTAATCTGAGCCAACTAGGAAGAATTTTTTACCTTTATTTTGCAATAGCCAATCGACTGCTGGCTCGATTTGTTGGTTGGGAGCAGCACCCGTATAGAAAATATTTTTGGAGCACTCTTGACCCTCGTATTGCACGGGATACCAGAGCATATGACCTTTTTCTTCAAATACTGGCAGCACTGCTTTGCGGCTGGCGGAAGTCCAGCAGCCGAAAACGGTGACAACTTTATCCTGATCGATTAGCTTTCTCGCTTTCTCTGCAAAAGTAGGCCAGTCGGATTGACCATCTTCCTCAATTGCTTGAATTTGCTTGCCGAGGACGCCACCGGCTTTATTAATCTCCTCAATTGCCAACAGTTCAGCATCTACAACGCTGTTTTCGCTAATCGCCATCGTGCCGCTGCGAGAGTGCAGAATCCCGACTTTGATGGTGTTTCCTGCACCGGCAGCCGCAACGGTTGTTGCGCTGGGAGAGGGAGACGCCGCTGTTGGGCTGGCAGTCTCAGAGGTAGAAGTGGGAGTGCTGCTACAAGCTTTGAGAAGAATACTGGTTCCCAGAGTAGCAGAACCGTATAGAAGAAATTTACGTCGCCCTAATCGCCTTGCCATACCGTTACCGTACTCCTGGCTGAATCAGCCCAATGATAGAGAACATATACAGTTAAGCAGTGATATTAGAGCGATGTTCTGGCAAGAAATTGTTATCAATGATACAAAGAACCGAATTTTTGGAACAGCTTTCGGAAAGGTCAGCTTGCGGTTTCTGAAATTTCGCCCAGATTTAGGCGGATAAAGTCCACCACAGCCGTTAATCCTTGCTGAGTCTTCAAATTCGTAAAGATAAAGGGTTTTTCTCCCCGCATCCTCCGCGCATCGCGTTCCATGACCCCTAAATCTGCTCCCACTTGAGGAGCAAGATCAATTTTGTTGATTGCTAAAAGATCGGATTTAGTAATTCCGGGACCACCTTTGCGCGGAATTTTGTCACCGGCTGCAACATCAATGACGTAAATTGTCAAGTCTACCAGTTCTGGGCTGAAGGTAGCCGCTAAGTTATCGCCGCCACTTTCTAAAAACACTAAGTCTAAATCGGGAAATCGCTGTTCCATTTGTTCAATGGCGGCGATGTTCATGGAAGCGTCTTCGCGGATGGCAGTATGGGGACAGCCGCCAGTTTCGACACCCAGGATGCGATCGCTTTCCAAGGCATGACTTCGCACGAGAAACTGGGCATCTTCCTGGGTATAAATATCATTCGTGACTACAGCAATTTGATATTTTTGCCGCATCGCCTTACATAAGGCTTCAACCAAGGCAGTTTTTCCCGAACCCACTGGGCCAGCTACTCCAACCCGAAAAGCATTCATAAAATTTTCTGAAAGCGAATGGCTAATTGCTCATCGTAGCAAGGCAATTAACGATAAGCTATTCCCAGCTTTTACTAGTTTTTGTGCCGATTTCTTTTAACTCCGAAATAAGCGCGTGTACTGTGTTTCGTGAGCGATACTCGCCAATGCTAATCCCCAGCCGCAACTACTCAGGGCGTCATCTTCTAACGCTAAAATTTCCTTGGCAGCCTGAATCAAGATGGGTTGTAGTTCTAGGAGTAGCTGTTGCCCAGCCGTTTGTCCGAGGGGAATTAATTTGACCCCGGCTGCGATCAAATTGGTTGCCCAGCTGTGTAAGTAGCCCAAGAGGGCAGATGCAGCGTCGATTTGCCAATGGGCGGTGGCAATGCCGAAAGCGATCGCATAATTACAAGGATTCCCGATCGCATCCACCATTGACCGAACCTGGGGCTGTAATTCCAAAAGTAATCGAATGAGCGATCGCCCCATCTGCCAACTTTGTGCTTGCAACTCCTGTGTTTCCTTAGCAGCAGATAACCAGACATTCCAATAACTTAAAGCCTCCAAATCCCCAGCAATTGCCCCCCGATATCCCCGAAGCATCACCGCCGCTTCCAACCGAATTGCCCCATAACCCAGTTCCTGTTTGAGCCAGTGTCCCAGATGTTGCAGGTTCTCAATTACACCAGCATCGACGAGGGTTTCCAGCCCTTCGGAATAGCTATAAGCACCTACCGGCAACGCGGGACTCACCAGTTGCATAAGACACAGCAGGTTAACTGGAGAATGGGGAATCGGTAATTGCTCGTTAGTCATTGTTGGTACGTAGGGAGTGGGGAAGAGTTTTAGGATGAAGCCTAGAGTTTTGTATCGGTTCTCGTTAAAACTCAGACGCGATTATCGCGTTTCTACAAATCAAAACTCAAAACTTAAAACTCCCCCATTACCGATTACCCGATTAACTAAGCGTGATGATGGTGTCCATAGGCACCCATTTCTGGATAAAAAGGCGAGATTTCCTCTCGTACCTCCATCCCCAGGTGTTCCAGCATTGACTTTAAAACTTGGTCGGGAGACAACCGCAAATGAGTGGCAGCGATTTCTATCGGTACATGGCGATTGCCTAGATGATAAGCCGCCCGCAGCAAATCGAGGGGTTTCTGGGCAGTCGCAGTGAGAACGGGTTCCGGTTTAGCCACGATTCTCACGACGATATCACCGATTTCAGATTGAAGGAGATCGCGATCGCGCAACACGGTTCCTCTAGGTAAGCGCAGATACAAAGCTTGTCCCTCAGCAGTTTCAAAGCGATAGCGGCTGCGCGTGCGCTCCTCGGCAGTCAGAAAAAGAGTAAAGTTGACCGATGCATCCAAATTGGCGGGAAAGCGTTGCGTTATCGTTAGCATCACTGGAATCTTTAGTCAGCAAGTTATAGTGATGCTACTAACATCAGCACAGATGACATCAAAATCCGAGTCAAGCAGGGTCAGCAAAAGTTTATTTTTTACTGAGCTTGCAGACGGATCATTTCATTTTTTATCTGTGCTGCTACCTCCGAATTTTTTTGCGCCTCCACCGTAATTTGATTAAATAATCCAATGGACAAACCGTTGCTCTCAACAATCTTTTGAGACTGTTTGCAGTAATTGATGGCAATGGCCTGTGCATTTCCTGGAAGCGATCGCAGGCTATTCGGCTGGCTGCAAGCAATATTTGGAGGGCTGCCCACGATTCTTTTGATCTCGTTATAGGCAGCTTGGCGACCCGGTTCCATCGCCAAAACAGCCCTGGCGAAGTTGCTTAAGTCCTTAGAGCTGAAGGGTGATTGAGCGTATGCCTGAGAACTAAAGTCAAGGCTATGAGAGCGCTCGGATAGACCGGGTGCAAAACCTAACAACAGACTTAGAGCAGCGAGAGTACCAACACTCAGGCATTGAGATAAGACTCGATTCAGAGAGCGACGTGAACTGTATAAAGTCATCATGATCTAGTGCGACCAAAAAATAGAAAATCAAAACACACACGGATTACTTTTTCTGAACTGTTTTAAGGGTGAGAAGTTCCAGCTAGAGATGGGCATTCGTAGATTTACATCTCGTGTTGGTACCTCAGAAAACAGAAGCCTTCTCCCTACGGAGTAAGGATCGAGTAGTAATCTACAACTAACTACGGATATTATGAGTGTGAGGATTTTACCACACTTTCGCATAAAAAGCGGGGTGTTACCAAAGCTGTAACGATTGGGTGGTATAGGTAGCGCTTTCCTCCCTACCTCTAGGTGTAGAGGTAGGGAGGAAAGAAGTCTTCCTACGTGTTTATGCCTTCATTGATACAATTGACACAGTTCGATAACTTTCATTTGTAACGTTGAAATGGAGTCAGCTCCTCGCTTGAGGGCGACTTCCAATTCCAGGAGTAAGGGTAAGGTTAAGGTGAGTTGACGCACAGAGAAGTCTTTGACTTCTTGGCGCAGAAAGTAAATTCGTTTGGGGTTGCCGATTTCTGCCGCAGTGGCGATCGCCCGTTCATCTCGCTCACCGCTCTCTACCATCAGTTTCACCCACAACCAGGTACGAAATTGACCGATTAGGGTGGCGACAATCCGCAAAGGGGGTTCGTTATGACCGATTAAGTCGGCAACCAGCGAACAGGCGTGGGCGGTATTCCCCTTGGCGATCGCCGATGCGAGCTGCAAGCTGTTTTGGGTGTTAGAGGTTACTAGGGTAGCAACGACTTCGAGGGCGATCGCGTCTTGGGATACGTCTGCTTGGTCAGAAGCGGTGGGAAGAGGCTTCGGGATACCGGCGTAAACCTGCAACTTTTCCAGTTCGTTCCAAAGTTGTCTGGTATCATTTCCCACAGATTGGGCTAACAGTTCGGCAGCTGCGGGGGTTAGTTTTACACCGACTTGCTGGGCAACCTGACGCACCTTTTTTAGCAGTTCTTCAGTTTTCCAGGGCGGGATGAGCGAAAATTCTCGAATATCAGCATGGTTTTGCAGCAGCTTTGTAGACCGGAGACGCCCATCGGGTTTAGAGCGAGTCGTTAGCAAAAATACTGAAGACTCAGGAATCGCCGGTATCGTACGCTCCAGTTCAGCCAGCAGATCTTCCGAACAGTGCAGGCATATAGTAGTATCAACCAACCATACCAAACGGTAGGCGCTGCCAAAGGGTGGTGTCATTGCTTGGTTTAAAGCAGTGATGACCGCATCGGGTAGCGCTTGAGAAATTTTGTCATAGTTAAAGTTAGCCCATTGGGGGTCGAGAATGCGATCGCGCAGGGAGTCAACAGCTTTTTCCAGGGCAAAATCATCCTCACCCCAGTAGAGGTAAATTGGCATTAAAGCATCTCTGAAAAGTACGAGGCTATTAAGATTGGACGAGACTTATCACACTTATTTAAATCGGGTAGCACGGCTAACACTACCTGCAACCTACGAGTCCCAAGTACAGCATATACAGGAGTCTCCGAAGTTTAAGCCCTCCCCGTCAGGGACAAGACAAGCCGTGCCTTTCCCTGGCTATTCGGCGATCACGCCACCTGCGGGAGAAGAATCCGAGAATGCGACGTTTTACGAAAGCTTGAAAGCGTGCCAAGAGCAACTCCTACAGCAGCTAGATCCTGGTTTTATTGTGCCAGTCCCTGCTGAGAGTTTTCATGTGACCTTAGCAGATTTGATTTGGGACAGTGCTTATCGGCACACCACGAGTGAGAATCCGGAGTTTGAAGAACAACTGCGCGATCGCATTGCTCAAATTTTCGAGCAGTCCCAGCCATCTCTCACTGGCGGCAATCCGATGCTTTGGCAGTTGCTGGGGTTGATGGTAATGCCCCGTGCAGTCGCGGTTTGTTTAGTCCCCAAGGACGAAGGCACTTACGAGCGAATGTTGAAGTTTCGCCGGTTTATCTATCAAAGTCGGAGTTTGATAGAGTTGGGGATTGAACAGCAATATCGTTTTACTGCCCATGTGACGCTGGGCTATTTTGGCGATATTTCACCAGATTTGAACCGCGCTCGCTTGTGTGAAAAACTTTCTCAAATTAACAACCAATGGTTGGAAAATTCTCCAGAAATTTGGACACACCAAGCGCAATTGCGAAAATTTGACGATATGACCCGGTATTATCGGGAACCTGATTGGCCCGTTTTAACTTTTTAAAAACAATCGGCTAATAGCGGCTTACAAATCGCTATTAGCTGACTCCTGATTTATGAGCTTACCCATTCATCCCATCCTCCAGCAAAGTTTTGCTCTCATCGATCGAGAAATTGGCGAACACCGCTTTAGCCCCTCCGAGTACGCAATTGTACGTCGAGCCATCCACAGCACCGCTGATTTTGAATTTGCCCAATTAATTCGATTTAGTGAGGGGGCGATTGAAAGCGCGATCGCTGCCTTGCGGCGTCGCGTGCCGATTGTTACAGACGTTGGCATGGTCAAACAGGGAGTGGCGGGAATGGTGGCGCAAACCTTTAACAATCCCCTGGTTGCCGCTGTGGAACAAGCAAGCGTTGCTCTTCCTGGCAAGACGCGCACGGAAACCGGCTTACTAAAATGTTGGCAAGAATTTCCAGAGGCAATTTATGCGATTGGTAATGCTCCCACTGCTCTGCTGGCTTTGTGTGCAGAGTTACCCTCGGTACCCATTCAACCGGCTTTAGTGATTGGCGCACCCGTTGGATTTATCTCCGTCGTAGAGTCTAAAGCGGTACTAGAAAAGACGCCCGTACCCCAAATTCGGATTGAGGGGCGCAAGGGCGGTTCACCGATTACCGCCGCGATTGTGAATGCTTTACTCCTATTGGCTTGGGAGGCAGAGGAATGTTAGGGATTCGCTACCTATTTAGGGTCACGAAAAATCGATTTGCGTTGAGTCGGTATCGCAGCGACTTCCCGCCATCGGGTGCATTCAGCCGCTATTCATGACACTGGTACACGTTGTTGGAATCGGCTTGGATGGTGCAGATGGGCTGAGTCATGGTGTGCGGGAGATTGTAGAGCAAGCGACGCTGTTAATTGGGAGCGATCGCCATCTTTCTTACTTTCCCGATGCCTCCGCCCAACGTTTGATTCTGGGTGACTTGACAAAGGTAGTTGAGGAAATTCGCGATCGCCTGTCTGCGGGTTCTGGCGGCATTGTCGTATTGGTGAGTGGCGATCCCCTCTTTTTTGGACTAGGACGGCTGTTGGTGGCACAACTACCCTCAGCAGAATTAACGTTTTATCCGCATCTGAGTTCGGTTCAGCTGGCTTTTAACCGGATTAAGGTTCCCTGGCAGGATGCGCGTGTCATCAGCGCCCACGGGCGATCGCTGGATGAGTTAACCCAAGCGCTGCAACAGGGCATTGAGAAGATTGCTGTATTAACCGATACTCAAAATACGCCGGAAGCGATCGCTCGTCTGTTACTCGCTTTAGATTTACCTAGCACTTATGAGTTCTGGGTTTGTGAAAATTTAGGCGGTGCCGATGAGCGAGTTCGGTCTTTTCCCTGTGTCGGAAGACAATTAATTACGGCTCTACAAGAGCAAGATTTTGCTTCTTTGAATGTTGTTGTCTTGCTACGTCCGTCTGATTCAGGGAGTAGGAGTGGGGACGCATTCCTACCGAATCTGGATGCGCTGCCCATGCTGGGAGTCCCGGATGGGAGTTTCTTGAGTTTTAGCGATCGCCCTGGCTTGATGACGAAGCGGGAAGTGCGGGTTCTCGTACTGGGAGAACTGGCGCTACAGCCGGGACAAATTATTTGGGATATTGGGGCAGGTACTGGCTCAGTTTCGATTGAAATTGCCCGTTTATTCCCCACTTCTCGCGTCTATGCGATTGAGAAAACGGCTGCTGGCACGATGTTAATTCAGCAGAACTGCGATCGCTTCCAAGTAGAAAATGTGATTTCTATTCATGGCAGCGCCCCAGAAGCTTTGTACAGCCTCCCTGCACCTAACCGCATCTTTATTGGCGGTAGCGGCGGCAATTTAACTGAAATTCTCGATACCTGCAATTCGCATTTAACGGCTTCAGGGCGCTTGGTACTGGCACTCGCCACACTAGAACACCTGAATGAGGCTTTGAGTTGGTTATCGCGTCAGCAATGGGATTATCACTTGTTGCAAGTGCAGTTATCGCGTTCTGTGCCGGTGGGATCGCTGACTCGGTTTTCCCCGCTGAATCCGGTCACGATTCTGGCAGCAAATCGCTCATTTTAAAGATGCTCATTTTAAAGATAAATTTGCCAGATTAAAATCCCAGTTCCCAGCAGACAAAAAATTCCCGCCGCACCCGCCAGAGGCTTTTCTCCCAAACCAGTTACCCAAGGGGGAACCGTGCCAGTGTAGCGAATCACTCTCGTCGTATCCAAACTTGCGATCGCCCAAATCCATCCGGCGTGAAGTCCCCACGCCAAGCCTAGATTCCCATCATCACAGACACGAGCCAGCACTAACACCATCCCCATCAGCCATAATCCCGGCAGCTGAGGCAATGTTTCCTGCTGTTCCCAAACCAGATGAAGCAGCGCAAAAATTAAGCTAGAAACTGCCGCCGCTACCCAAGTTGAATAATCTTGCTGGAGTTCCGTAAGCAGAAATCCCCGAAAAATTAACTCTTCAATTCCACTAATCAATAATCCCAATAACAATGTTGGGAGTAAGACAGATCCGACTACCGACCACAGATTTTGCGGTGGGTTCTGTGTATCTTCAGGGAGGGGATTCTCTTGAGATCGCCACTCGATCCAGCCCAACGCTTTTTGGATGCCAAATACCACTAGCAGACTTAGCACCCCTAAAGCGAAGCCTTGTCCTAGTGAAATGAATATTGAAGCTTTCCAGCCCAACCCATAATCTGAAAAAAAAGCCCCCTCCACCCAAGCGGCACCCCATACGATCGCAGGGGCAATTAAATAGAGCGAAGCTAATAAAGGGAGCTTTTGCTCTACAGCCAAGGGGTGAAAGGGTCGCCATTTTAGCACTGCTGCCAAAGGAATCGCAACTGGCAACCAAAGAACTAGCCAGACAATGAAGAAAGCGATCGCCTTCAACACAGCAGGAGTTTGTGGAAGTGATACCAGCCACCAATCGGCTCGATCAAAAATAGGCATTGTTAAAGACAGCTTTCATTGGCTCAAGCGTAACACCTCAAGTTTGGGAAAAAACTGCCTTATTTACCGCTGGGGGTAAGCATGAACCCCCGCAGCTTTTATGTCTAGTCCACAAAAGATGTATTTGCTTTCCCTAGGATGCTCCCTTGAAAGGAGAGGCAGTTGGTTCTTTCAAATTTCCCGATAAATTTGTTAGAAGCAACGCCATATCAGAAAGCATTACCGCTTATCATGCAGTCGCCTCCTCACTTTCGCTTTCATCACTGGTATCGTCTCCAGTCTTACTGCCGCCATCCACCTGAATTAGGTGAATATGCTTGTAACCCAGCTTAATTTCAAACTCATCACCAGGCTTTAATCCCATTGCCTCAGTGTAAGTTGCACCAATAACAATTTGACCATTTTTGTGTACGCTTACACGATAGGTTGGTTCGCGACCCCGACCATCTTTTGTTCCTTCTGGATCGAGGGGAACACCTTTCGCGCCTAAAACTGCGTCATAAAAGTCTGTTAAGTTGACGCGAGTCTGGTTGTTCTTTGTTACGGTGTAATAGCCACAGCGTTTTGCTGTTTCTCGCCGTGGTAAGTGTGAAAGCTCTTTTACTTTTTGAAGCAGTGCTTTCCCTGTCAATGGAGCTGTTGCGGTTTCACTCATCGCTATATGCAAAATACACTTCAATCTACAGTATAGTAAAGAGTGTCTAATGCCAATATTTGGCTGACTAAAAAAATATATCGTTAAATCACTCAACTTTCACAAGGATATTTACAAGAGCATCCTCCAAATTCTTAGATTGCAGCAAAATTGCGTAATTGGGTAAAAGTTGAGGTTCTTACTACCAGATAGCAGATCGTTAAAGGACAGACTAGAGACTAGAGACTAGAGATTTTGTAAAGTTTAAAGTATAAAGTGTAAAGTATTTACTTCTGAAAATCTATCTTTTGGAAGGGAAGACAGGAGAGCTGTCTGTTTTATCCTTCAAGCCTTCAGCATCTAAAAATCAGCTACACCCCCAAGTCAAGTCATGCCAAACAAAGCTTGTATTTGTCTACAGATCCTAAATTCAGCTTTAGACTAGAAGTTAAGAGCAATGAAGAGCTTTGAAGCATGCAAGTCCTTTTTAAGGTCATCCGGCAGGAGCAAAATTCCTCTCCTGTAGTACAGACTTATACGTTGGATGTCGATCCTGGTAACACAATTCTGGACTGCCTAAATCTTATTAAGTGGGAGCAGGATGGAAGTTTAGCTTTTCGCAAGAATTGTCGCAACACAATTTGCGGCAGTTGTGGAATGCGAATCAACGGTCGTTCCGCTTTGGCGTGTAAGGAAAATATTGGCAGTGAAGTGCAAAGGCTGCAACAGATAGCAGCGAGTGCTACCCTTTCAGATGCCCCGCAAAAACCTTTAGATGCCATCCCAGAAATTACTATTGCACCAATGGGCAATATGCCGGTCATTAAAGATTTGGTGGTGGATATGCGTAGTTTTTGGGATCATCTTGAAGTAGTTGAACCCTATGTGAGTACGGGGGCAAATCCTATACCGGAACGAGAGTTTTTACAGACACCCGAAGAACGCGATCGCCTTAATCAAACAGGCAATTGTATATTGTGTGGTGCCTGCTATTCTGAATGCAACGCCCGTGAGGTCAATTCGGATTTTGTAGGACCTCACGCCCTTGCAAAGGCTTATCGAATGGTAGCGGATTCTCGTGACGCCGAAATAGAATCCCGTTTGGAAAATTACAACGAAGGCACCAAAGGCGTCTGGGGTTGTACCCGCTGTTTTATGTGTAATACGGTTTGTCCGATGGATGTGGCACCAATGGATCAAATCGGCAAAATTAAACAGCAAATTCTCGACCGCAAGGACGATCAAGCCAGTCGTTCAATCCGTCACCGGAAAGTATTAATTGATCTAGTGAAGGAAGGTGGTTGGATTGATGAACGTCGGTTTGGTTTACAAGTCGTGGGAAATTCTTTTAGAGACATCAAGGGGATGATTAGCCTGGGGCCACTCGGATTAAGAATGCTGGCTCGCGGTAAGTTTCCTTTGGGGTTTGAGCCGTCTGCTGGGGCTGAGGTAGTGCGATCGCTCATTGAATCTGTCCAAAGCCTTGAGTCTTAATCATATTGAATCACGATTGAAGTAAAAACAATGAATCCTGAAACAACTTCCCCAGAACAATCACCCGTAGAAACACCCGCAGAAAATTACAACCAACCAGAGCCTGCTTTCGGCTGGACGCTCTACTCCGAGCAAATCAACGGACGATTCGCAATGGTAGGGTTTGTTGCTTTATTGGTACTGGAGTTTTTCACCCATCAGGATTTTTTTACCTGGCTGGGTTTGCGCTAATCCGCACTTAAAGACATGGATTGGTTAACCGCCAATTCCATTCGTAGGGGCGTGGATTTGTGAGTTGCTAATTCCATCCGTAGGGGCATGGTATAAACACGCCCCTACGCATCTAGATTCTGCCTTAATATCTACCCAAATTAACTGGCTACACCTGAACCGGAGTGCTAAACCGGATTTTAAGATAATCATCCTCCATCTTTGCTCCAGCCGGTTGCAGGGCTGCCAAGGCTTGCGGTAACACCAAATTGCGGCGGTGATTGCCTATCGTAATGTTTAATTCATCGCCGGTTTTACTTAGTTGGATATTATCTTTGGCAATACCGGGCAAGTAAAGTTCTAAGCTGTAGTTATTTTGGTCTTGCACAACCCTCAGAGTGGTTTCCTTGTAATACACCTGAGTGGGATCTTCATCTTTATAGAGCGTTTCCTTTAACCGTTCTAAAGCCTCTAACCCACACATTTCTTCTGAGTAAAGCGGAACTTCCTTTACTGGTAAGGGATGGAAGTTTTCGTGAATTTCCTGCCGATATTGCTGCTGGCTTTCTTTCCAACGTTGAAAGAAAGGGTCGGTCACTTGCTCGGGGATAATCCGATTTGCCACCACTAAATCCGTAGCAACATTGTATAAACTTAAATAAGCATGGGCGCGGAGAGACTCTTTAATCACCATTTTTTCGGGATTGGTGACGAGGCGCACCGAAGTCTGAGTATTGTCACTCAATACTTTTTCTAAAGCTTCAATCTGCTCGTAGAATTCAAAGGGAGCGTCCATTACCTCTTTATCGGGCAAGGAAAAACCGGCAATTGGTCTGAAGATCGGTTCAACTAGAGGTCTGAGCGCTACTGATATCCCCTGTAACGGCTTGTAAAAACGTCTCATATACCAGCCGCCGACTTCCGGTAGACTGAGCAATCTTAGAGCCGTACCAGTAGGAGCTGAGTCAATAATTAAAACGTCAAACTCGCCTTCATCGTAGTGGCGCTTCATGCGTACCAAACCGAAAATTTCATCCATGCCGGGAAGAATTGCTAATTCTTCCGCTTGTACGCCTTCCAAGCCTCTTGCCTGCAAAACTTGGGTAATATAACGCTTAACTGCGCCCCAGTTGCCTTCTAATTCCATCAGAGCATCTAATTCAGCCCCCCACAAGTTTGGGCGAACCTGTCGCGGATCGTGCCCCAGTTCCAAGTCAAAACTGTCGGCGAGAGAGTGAGCGGGATCGGTACTTAAAACAAGGGTTTTGTAACCGAGTTCGGCACAACGCAAGCCAGTAGCGGCGGCTACAGAAGTTTTGCCAACCCCACCCTTGCCGGTCATCAAAATTACGCGCATGAATGCTTTTTTCCTATCTGAGAATTGTTTACGTTACTTATTATTTTTTCCCTGTTTTAAGGGTAACAAATGTTGTTTCAACACATCAAAACGCGAACATTTCCAGTAGTCGATATGGGAAGCAATCATTCCATCAGTGTTGAGTTTCAACTCACTCCAGCCTGGGATGGCGATACGAGGTTTCCACGGCAGAGGGGTATTCCAGCTCAAAGTCCACTCAAGTTGGATTGTATCTCCGGATTTGCGAATGTCATGTAAATCCATCTTGACGTTCATAAACCAGGTTTTGATAAAGCCAATCATGAGTTTGTAACGCTCAAGACCATTAAATTTGTTCAGCGGATCTTTGAAAAAAACGTCTTCTGCATAGATGCTGTAGGTTTGGTTTTCTGGAAATCTTTGGTAGTCGTCTTTGAGGATTTGAATGATGTCCATAAGACTTAGAGGGTGACAAGAAGCTACGGTTCGATTTCAGTCCAGAGGCGTTCTAACTGACGCCGCCATGCTGCTAGCACTTCTTCACGAGCCTCTGGAGGCAGGTCCAGATCGCCCATGAGACCTTCTTCATAGAACCGATCGAGGGTTTGGAGTGTGGCTTCGAGGGATTGTCCTTGCTGCTTGGCAGCCAGGATAATTTGACTAATTCGACTTTCAACGAGCTGATTAAAGCAGTCAGATAAACCTGTCTGATGCAGAGAAATCAGTCGCGCGATCGCTCCTGAAAAATCCTCTACATTTAGAGTCTCAAGATTGTGCTGAAATACACCCCATAGCACTCCCTGATTCAGGGCGTAACGAGTCTCCTGAGTGTCATCAAAATTGGCTTCTAGCAGCTGTTCTACAAACGGTTGTGCTTCTTGAGCGGGTGCAATCGGTAAGAGAACTCGCAACCAAGAACTGTCATCGGAAAGCAGAACTAACAGCCGCATCTGAGTCGTTTCTACTTGCCACAAGCCGGGGGCAGTTGCTTCAATCGCTGCGGCATCAAATAGTTCTGTAAGGGTTTTGGTAATGTCTTCAGGTTTCATAATTTCCAAATAATAAACCCCCAGCCTTAGCCGGGGGAAACTTCAAAAGACAGAAAATTGAGGACAGAAGGAGGAATTCATTCCTCATCCTTCATCTTTTTAAGAGAGCCATTCCTCAACGGCATCTTCTTTGGTGTTGGTATTGCGCGATGGCGTTTCGCGGTTAAACTTCATGTGAATCGAGCGAGTTTGCTCGCCATCAGCCGCTACTGCCATAATCGGGTAGTCAATCAGACCATCCTGGAAGGACATCTGGAAGCGGAAGGTGCCATCTGGATTCAGCTTGATGGGACGACCGCCAATTGTGACTGTAGCATCTGGCTCGGTAGCACCGTAAACAATGAGTTCCGCATCGGCAACCAACCAGAACTGGCGAGGACGCATCGGGATGCCGGAACCTGAGAAGCCAGCACCGGACATTCCCGCACCAGACATGGTAAGACCAGATACGGTAGGAACTGCCCACATCCCAACGCCAGAGGGGAAGACGTAGGAACTGAGAGCTTGTTCGGCAAGGGACACTGACTGCATCGAACCAGGTACTTGCTGCATGGAGCCAAACAACGAACCGGCTACCCGTTGAGCTTCGACGGTCTGAGCCATGCCGAAGATTTCGTCGTAAATAGGATTGCCACCTGTGGCTACACTACCGTAGCCAGCCATTGCCATTTTCTTGGCAGGGGGAACCAGTTCGAGGAAAGTCTTGCCGCGTAGGTCTTCTTCCCAAGCAACGGTGATGAATTGGTCTTCAATCCAATCTGAAGGATAAACGGGAGGAACGCGGACGGGAGCGGAACGAGCTAAGACGAGCCAGCGACCATCAGCACAACGGTAGCCGATGTCTACAGCATAGTCGCGATCGCTCACGGGCATCGGCAAATACCATTCCCGCGCTAGCTCATCGCAAGGATATTCCTGAATGCTGTGAGGGCTTTGATATTCCAGATTCACGTCGGTGACATCATAGAGTCGCAGCGCTAGTTGTTGTCCTCCCTGACGGCGTAAATCTTCTTTATGATCGTTGGGGATATCCCAGTAGGTGTATGCCCATTGGGGGTCGCGAGGCATCAGGACAACCCGGCTTTCACCGTAGCCACCCGGAAGATCCCCTAGACCTTCATCTACGGATGCAAGGGTTCCACCTGTGCGATCTTCCTGACCCAGTTCAAATTTTGCTGCTTCCACTTCTTCTTGCGCCTCCACTATACGAGTTGAACCGAGAGAAATCTTGGTGCGTTGAACTTCTTTAATTGCTGTTAGCAGTTGCTCTTTACGCATTCTGCTGTATCGAGAGATGCTGCATTCGCTAGCAACTTTACGGAGTTGCCTTAATGTCATCTCTTCCAATGGTGGGCGTTCTTTTGCCATAACAAATAGTCTCCGGTAGTTTGGGCGGCAGTTAGGTTACTTCTCTAGAGACTGACTAGCAAAGCAGCACAAAATGCTATTTCGCATCTCTTCAACTTCGGAAGGTTGTGCCATGTTATCCCCTTGCTGAAATCCGTAACGTCTCAATGGTTAGCTGCGGTCTTGAATGAGCCGGTGTCAGTCTTGAATAGGGGCTGCTTTTGTGACGCCAAGAAGACTGACTGGCTTTCTTGGCTGGATTGAGAATCTAACTGAGCGCCCAGGATTTTAGAAATTTGCTGATTAGAGCATTTCTTTGGGATCGCGGGATCGCTTTGTTAATTTCATGTTGCAGAAAAATACCGGGTTAGGTCAAGGGGTGTTTCAGCCGATTATAGGTATATCTACGAAGTTATAAGGGACTTGGGGATCGAATTGTCATGATATTTTGACATTGCAAACGGATTGGGATCGCCGTAACTTGTCAATTTGTCGGAAACGTTCCCATGCAGATCTACAATGTCAGAGAATCTTGACAAAATAAGCGAAACCCATTCACTTTTTTGGGGCAATCGTTGAAATCTGTCCTTGCCCCAATCCTTCCCCAATCATTAGAGGCAAAGAGAGATTGGTCTCATTCTGAAGCTCCCCTGCCTTGGGAACGCTTTCTTCAGAGGCTCAACTTTTGGTAATCGGCAAGAAAGCTAGATTAATGAGGCAGAAACGAGAACTCCTGTATTGGCGTTTTCGGATTAACCATATACAAGCAGCCAAACCGGAATCATCAACAGTAGCAGTCCGATACTTAGGACAATACTGCTGGCGGCTAAATCTGGGTCGAGATCGTACTCTTCCGCCAGGATCAAACTTGCAAAGGCAGTGGGCACACCTGCCATGAGAACCATTGCCAAGCGGGCATCGCCCGATAAACCAATTAGGGTGGCTGCAATACCCACCAGTCCTGGCATCACCACAACTTTCACTAGGGCAGGGAGTAAGGCAACCCGAAAACTCTTCCATCCTTGCAGCTGAGCGAGCCGTATCCCCATTAGCACAAAGGAGCTAGCAATGACAAACCCTACAGAAGCTTGCAGTCCTGATTCTAGTAGAGTCGGCAGTTCAACCGAGCGAGTGAGGTATCCGAAACTAAATGTCCACAAGGCAGGAACGGTCAAGATATCTCGAAGTTGAATCCACCAATGATTTCGCTTTGCGGGTCGCCCAAAGTAGCTGGCGATAAAGACACCAATTCCATAGGTACCAATGATGTTATTCGTGACGCTGTAGAAGACGGCTAGACCCACAGCTTGAGCGCTAATCAAAGAAGGAGCGATCGCTAAACCCACAAAACCTGTATTGCCCAGCATGGCAGACAGGATGAAACTTCCGTAGCGAGGGCGGTCTAAAAAAGGCAGAAAAGAAGACTTTTTACTGTCGCCATTTTCACGGCTGAAGCGTTTCCAGACCTGCAAACTTAGCCATGCAAAAGTAAAACCGACCGCCAAAGCTCCTATGGCGATTAGCGGCACTACTCCAGCATTTTCTGATAAGTTTGCCTGACGAGCCAGTGTCAGAATTTGTAGCGGCACCCCAACCCAATAAAGACCGCGACCCAGCAACCTGGGTAAGGAACTGGGGATAAACCTAAAGAGTATGAAACCGAGTACCGTCCACAGGATGATGGGGGTATAGGCATGAAATAAGGTTTCGGTCATTCGTTATTAGCCACTGGTTATCAGCCACGGTCAAGCGTTAACAATCGGTCGCCTAATGACGAGCCGACTCATGACTAATCCCCAATGACTACCTCAGAACCTTCATGTCCTGGATCAGCCACTGACCATCTTTGCGTACTAGGTCATAACGCACGCGCAGGCTTTCATCATAGGAAGAAGCTTGATTGAGCTTACCTGCCTTATAGAAATCTGCGGCTTCATTCACCTGTGCATCCACTTTGGCGCGATCGGGATTGCGATCGCTCATTTCAACAGATTTCACCTCGACCTTGTGCCTGTACTTCCAGTACGAGTTACTGTTCTTTGTGCTTTGAGAACGTTTTTGCCAACGAGATAAAGCGGGATCGGCAAGGATTTGCTGTAATTTTTCGACGGTATGCTCTTCACCCAAGGCATCGGCTTTACTAGCAAGCCAAATCTGAACCAATTGTCGAGCCGTCTCCTGGGTTAGAGGGCCAGATGGACTCAGTAGTTTACTGCCTGGTTCGGGAATGGGTACTGGAGGAGCAGCTAGCTGTACCATTGGTTGCTCTCCTTCTAAGAGCGGGCCTGAGAAACTTCTCTGGAGCCAACTGAAAGCAGCGGTCGCTAGCATTAGCAAGACTCCCAAACTGAGAATCCCGGCAAGCCCCAGTAAAAGAAGCCGTCCGGTTTTTGCCGACCGCAAGGAAGCTGCGGAACGTTGAAGACGACCACCTGAACGACGACCTGATACATCTCCCCCTGTGGGGGATGCCTTGGACACAGAATCTGGTCTCCGCAACCGACTCGCGATTGTTGCCCGTGGTTGTTCATTTTGTTCCGGTGAATTCCCTCGGCGGCGCTGACGCTTCGAGGCAGCATCCCCAGCCAAGCCCGGATCGTTTCCTTCTGGTTCCGGAGACCGAGAAACTCGTTCTGCCGCCGGTAAATTCGATCCTCCCCCTGTTTGCGGGCGATCGATTGTAGCGGTCATTGTCGCCGTTCGATGAGCTGCGCCAGATTGCTGTTCCACCAATTGTTGAAGGCGATCGCGCGAGGAACTTTCTTCAGCATTGGGACGCAAGGGCGGGTTGCTTGATGCCGCATCGCTCATCCTGCCCCCATTCTCTCCACTTCCGTTCCGCGAACTGGAACGAGATACCACACTCTCCGGTCTGCGAAATCCTGGGGAGTCACTTGTCCCTCGCGAGACGGGAGTCGCAGCATAAGATACTTGCTGAGTCGGCAATACCGCCCACTCATTGGTTGTATCTTCCTCTACTGGCAATTCTTCTAAGTACGCCTGAACCTGATCATCGGCAAAGTAATCCTTCAAGGAAGCTCGCACCGATGCCAAATCTCGGAAGTGGGGAAACACTTCTGCTTGCAACCAACGCTCCCCGTACAAACACAACCCAGGTAACAAGTCTGGCGCGCCCTGAGAATGTTCTCGAATGAAGGCGAGGGGTTCGTACTCTTGGCTGAGTTCTAAGGCGCGACTGGCTTCTTCCGTCTGACCGAGAAGAAGGGCACACACCGCCTGTTCCAAATGCACATCCTGACGCTTGCCTAAGCGCATCAGCATCTGCTTAGCTTGTCTAATTAGACCCGGCTGTCGTTGGGCAAACCCCCGACCTAGTAAAGCATAAACCGCTAAATAGGTAGCCACTGCCGAGGGACGACGCGCTTCTGCTTCAAAGAGATTCTGCTGTTCGGCGGAGGTCAAGTAGCTCCGCAGCTGCTGAATGAAGCGGAGAAAGTCATCAATGTTCAGTCCCGATTGATCGTCTCCGGTGCCATCGATGCCGCCGCGTTCTTGCAACATTTCTTGCAAATGCTGCAATCCTTTACGGCGTTCGGTTACTTTGTCTTCACTACTCGCGAGTAATTCCAAAATTCGGTACGGGCGAAGCTTGTAAAGATCCGCCTGAATTTCACCCCGCAGGCTGGCAAAGATACCTTCTCTCAATAGTAATTCTTGACCCGTCTCTAGGGAGGTGGCGGCGTTTTCATATTGACCTTGCTGCCATTGCTCTCGACCTAGTTCCAGACACGCCAATGCCAGCGTCAACACAATATCTGGTTGCACTAGCTGAGGGTTGCCCAAACGACCCTTTTCGATACTGGTGCTAGCACGGCTGAGGAAGGGGCGTCCCAGCTTCAGCACCAGTTCGTATTCTCCTAGCTCCTGTAAGATCAGCAATGCCCCAACGAATTGCTCATCTTGAATTTCGATGCTGGGCGTATAAGGGTCAAGGTCGGTGTCTGCTGTACCATTTCCTTCCTGACGAGTTGCTGTTCCTGATTCTGAATCCAGGTCGTATGTTTTTGTCAGAAATGTAGCGTCGTAAGCGGAACGCTGTTCTGGATCGCACAGAATCGCGTAAGCTTCGTCTAGCAGTTGTTTTCGGGCGGCGATCGTGATTTCTGAATACTCTCGTCGAGGAAGTTGCAGAGCGCGATCGCGATACGCTTGCTGCAACTGCTCAGCCGTAGCCTGAATCGGCAGGCCCAGAATCCGGTAGTAATCGAGCGGAATTCTCACAGTCTACTTCCTCAGCCCCAGGCAACTAAATTAATCTGTATCTGTACGAGCGAACATAAACGATAGAATAGGTGCGATAATTATACCCCCTAGCTTCTATAGTAGAAGCTTATCTTGGTAGATAAAAACCGCCGTTCAACCAATCACGTCAAGTTTATCCCTTAAATCAATGGTTCAGGAACGCATTTTACCCGTCTTTCACGCCGATCAAACCCAAATCACCAAAGAAGAAGGATTGATCCTTTACGAGGACATGGTCTTGGGGCGGTTTTTTGAAGATAAGTGCGCCGAGATGTACTACCGGGGCAAAATGTTTGGTTTTGTCCACCTATATAACGGTCAAGAGGCTGTGTCAACTGGCGTCATCAAGGCAATGCGCCAAGATGAGGATTATGTTTCCAGCACCTACCGCGACCACGTTCATGCTTTGAGTGCTGGGGTGCCTGCAAAAGAGGTAATGGCTGAGTTGTTTGGTAAGGCAACCGGCTGTAGTAAAGGGCGCGGCGGCTCGATGCATATGTTTTCCTCGGAGCATAAACTGCTGGGAGGTTATGCTTTTGTGGCTGAAGGGATTCCTGTTGCTACGGGTGCGGCTTTTGCCAGTAAGTACCGCCGCGAAGCCTTGGGAGATGCCGGTTCCGATCAAGTAACTGCCTGCTTTTTTGGTGACGGTGCGGCGAATAACGGTCAATTTTTTGAATGTTTGAACATGGCGGCGCTGTGGAAACTGCCAATTTTGTATGTTGTGGAAAACAACAAGTGGGCAATTGGTATGGCGCACGAACGGGCAACTTCTGTACCAGAGATATTCAAGAAAGCCCATGCCTTTGGTATGGCAGGTGTTGAGGTTGATGGGATGGACGTGTTAGCAGTTCGTGCAGTCGCCCAGGAAGCGATCGCGCGTGCCCGTGCGGGTGAAGGGCCAACCTTGATTGAAGCCCTAACCTATCGCTTCCGAGGTCACTCTCTCGCTGACCCTGACGAACTTCGTTCTAAAAATGAGAAGGAATATTGGTTCGCCCGCGATCCAATCAAAAAGTTGGCTGCTCATCTTGTAGAACACAATCTGGTAGACCAAGAAGAACTCAAGGAAATTGACCGGAAAATCCAAGCCGTCATCGACGATGCGGTGCAGTTTGCCGAGGAAAGCCCAGAACCCGATCCTAGCGAACTGTACCGTTATATTTTTGCCGGGGATGATTAACAGTTAGCGTTAATAACGGTAGTCAAATATAGGGTAGGCAATGCCTACTCTATTTTTTTTAGATGCGCTTTAAAACTCCTTAAAATTGACACAATTTTATATCCGTTAAAGTTACAAGCACATTTACCGCATAAGTAGCGGGGAAATATCGATACAATAACCCTGTGCCGTTCGTGCAAGGGTTCCATGTCTACAATCTCATCCGCTCCGTTTACCCCCGAAGAAATTGCCGCAGAAGGTATAAAACCAGAAGAATACGAAGACATTGTCCAACGGCTAGGGCGTCATCCGAATAAAGCTGAGCTAGGGATGTTTGGCGTCATGTGGTCGGAGCATTGCTGCTACAAGAACTCACGACCATTACTCAAGCAGTTTCCGACTGACGGCGATCGCATTCTCGTCGGGCCAGGAGAAAATGCTGGTGTTGTAGACTTGGGCGACGGACTGCAACTCGCATTTAAAATTGAATCTCACAATCACCCCTCAGCAGTTGAACCGTTTCAAGGGGCTGCAACGGGAGTCGGCGGGATTCTCCGGGATATCTTTACAATGGGTGCGCGTCCCATCGCCTTGTTAAACTCCCTCCGCTTTGGTTCTCTCGAAGATGCCAAGACGCGGCGACTGTTCAATGGTGTGGTGTCGGGAATCTCCCATTATGGCAATTGTGTGGGAGTCCCGACTGTGGGCGGTGAAGTTTATTTTGATCCAGCTTATTCGGGCAATCCCCTGGTAAATGTCATGGCACTGGGATTGATGGAAACTCCGGAAATTGTTACATCTGGAGCAGTAGGAATTGGAAATCCAGTGCTGTATGTAGGTTCTACGACTGGGCGGGATGGGATGGGCGGGGCAAGTTTTGCCAGTGCGGAACTTAGTGATGAGTCGATGGATGACCGTCCAGCGGTACAAGTGGGCGACCCTTTCCTAGAAAAATCCCTCATTGAAGCTTGCTTAGAAGCCTTTAAAACGGGTGCTGTTGCCGCCGCGCAGGATATGGGTGCAGCAGGCATTACCTGTTCCACGTCAGAAATGGCAGCGAAAGGCGGCGTTGGGATTGAACTGGATTTAGACAAAATTCCCGTGCGGGAAACAGGGATGGTGCCTTATGAATATTTACTATCCGAATCTCAGGAACGGATGCTGTTTGTTGCTTACAAGGGGCGCGAACAGGAGTTAATTGATATTTTCCACCGCTGGGGTCTACAAGCTGTCGTTGCAGGCACTGTGATTGAGCAGCCGATTGTGCGAATTTTGTTCCAAGGCGGCGTGGCGGCAGAAATTCCAGCAACGGCTTTAGCAGATAATACGCCAATCTATCACCGAGAATTGTTAGCAGAACCTCCTGAGTATGCTCGTCTAGCTTGGGAGTGGACAAGCGATCGCCTTCCGACTTGTACCAGCGCAGGCATTGAAATTCAAGGTCGTTCTCTCACCTGGAATGAGATTCTCTTGACTTTGTTAGATACTCCGACAATTGCCTCTAAGCGTTGGGTTTATCGTCAGTACGACCATCAGGTGCAAAACAATACTGTGATTGTTCCAGGTGGTGCAGATGCAGCCGTGGTGCGGGTGCGTCCGCTAGAACCTTCCCCAAATTACTCGATTAACCAAGGAGACAACAAAGGGGTTGCTGCCACTGTCGATTGCAATGCTCGTTACGTCTATCTTGACCCCTATGAAGGAGCCAAGGCAGTCGTCGCAGAAGCGGCTCGGAATCTTAGTTGTGTGGGAGCCGAACCTTTAGCAGTCACGGATAACCTAAATTTTGGGAGTCCAGAAAAGCCAGTGGGTTATTGGCAACTCGCAAATGCTTGTCGGGGAATCGCGGAAGCTTGTCGGGAATTGGGAACGCCGGTGACTGGCGGCAACGTGTCTCTCTACAATGAAACCCTGGACGCTGACGGAAATCCCCAGCCAATTTATCCGACGCCCGTGGTGGGGATGGTGGGGTTAATTCCTGACATTACGCGAATTTGCAGCCAAGCTTGGCAAGCCGAGGGAGATTTAATTTATTTACTGGGAAAACGTTTGGATTCACCAGAGGGAGTCACGTTAGGTGCTTCCGAGTATTTGTCAGCCATTCATGACATTGTCGCTGGTAAACCGCCCACCGTAGATTTTGATTTGGAACGCCGGGTACAAGCTGCTTGCCGGGAGGGAATTCGTCAAGGTTGGATTCGCTCAGCTCACGATTGTGCTGAGGGAGGAGTTGCGATCGCTCTCTCGGAAGCTTGCATCGCTAGCAATTTGGGAGCCGAAATTCACTGGAAACTTCCTCCAGAACCCTCTGTACGTTGGGATTGTATCCTTTTTGGTGAAGGGGGAGCGCGAATTTTAGTTTCTGTCGTGCAAGAACACCAAGAAATTTGGGAATCCTATTTAAAGGAGCAACTGGAAGATTGCTGGGAACAAATGGGTCGTGTCGGAAAACCGGACAGCGAGTTACGGGTTTTTACGACTCAAAGCCAAACTTTGATAGACGTTAGCATTAAGAAAATGGGCGATGCTTATCACAATGCTATCCAACGCCGTTTAACCGTTTAGCCAACCTTCCCCAATTTACTTCCAGAAATCGCTGACCCAGACAGAGCTAAATTCCTGGTCTATGTCTTCGGCTAGCGACATTAACGCTTTGTTATGAGATTATTAAGAATTACTAAGCCTGGTTAGTTTTTCTCTGCCTCAACAAGTAGGAGCCAAGTTCTCAAATGATTCCCAACCATCCCTTTGCAAGTGATGAGTCTCCAGCTGAGTCTAACCACTTGAACGATCAGCGACCTGATAAGCCAGAGGAAGCCTGTGGCGTTTTTGGGGTTTATGCACCAGGTGAAGATGTCGCCAAACTGACCTATTTTGGTTTGTATGCGTTACAGCACCGGGGTCAGGAATCTGCTGGTATTGCCGCTTTTGACGGCAAGCAGGTTCATTTACACAAAGAGATGGGCTTGGTTTCCCAAGTCTTTAACGAATCCATTTTGAACCAGCTACCAGGGAACTTGGCAGTTGGTCATACCCGTTACTCCACGACGGGTTCCAGCCGCGTTGTTAATGCTCAGCCAGCAGTTGTAGAGACTCGGTTAGGAACCCTTGCGCTGACACACAATGGGAATTTAGTCAATACTGGGAAACTGCGGGAAGAGTTGTTGCGACGCGACTGTAACTTAGTCACGACGACGGATTCTGAGATGATTGCCTTTGCGATCGCAGAAGAAATTAACGCAGGCAAAGACTGGTTAGAAGGAGCGATCCGAGCCTTTCGGCAATGCGAAGGAGCCTTTAGTCTGGCAATCGGAACGCCAGACGGCTTGATGGGTGCCCGCGACTCCAACGGTATTCGTCCCTTAGTGATTGGCATTTTAAACACGAATCCTCAGCGCTATGTCCTCGCATCAGAAACTTGTGGCTTAGATATTATTGGGGCTGAGTACCTGCGGGATGTTGAACCGGGCGAGTTAGTTTGGATTACCGAAGAAGGTATGGCTTCCTTCTTCTGGGCAGAACAACCCAAGCGGAAACTATGCATCTTTGAAATGATTTACTTTGCTCGTCCGGATAGCGTCATGCATGACGAGAGTCTCTATAGCTACCGGCTGCGCTTAGGACGGCAACTCGCTCAGGAATCTCCAGCGGATACCGATATCATTATTGGCGTACCCGATTCCGGCATTCCCGCCGCGATTGGGTTTTCCCAAGCATCCGGTATTCCTTACGCCGAGGGATTGATTAAAAATCGCTATGTTGGTCGCACTTTCATCCAGCCGACTCAGGCAATGCGAGAGTGTGGCATCAAGATGAAACTCAATCCTCTTAAAGATGTGCTGAGTGGGAAACGAGTCGTTATTGTTGACGACTCTATCGTGCGAGGAACGACTAGCCGCAAACTTGTCAAAGCCCTCAGAGATGCTGGTGCCACCGAGGTTCATATGCGAATTTCCTCTCCACCCGTAACTCATCCCTGCTTTTATGGCATTGACACGGATAGCCAAGATCAGTTGATTGCGGCAACAAAGTCAGTCGAAGAAATTGCCGAACAAATAGGTGTAGACTCGCTAGCGTATCTCAGCCGCGAGGGAATGTTAAAAACTACCGGCGAAGATCCCAACAATTTTTGTTCTGCTTGTTTTACGGGTGACTATCCCATTTCAATTCCAGAGCAAGTTAAGCGTTCTAAGCTGATGTTGGAAAAAGCAGCTAGCTGTTAGCTTTTTGTCACTGGTTAAATGAATCTGAAAAGCTTACACGGGAAGTTGTGACTTCCCGTGTAAGCTTTTCACTTTATGTTTGTTTGGCGTATTTATGCCAGAGAGTATCAAGAAGATGGGAGAACTGAATAAAACTCTGTCATTTTAAAGTTTGGGCGATTGATTGCTACTCAACCCAACATTGACAAAGGTTCGATGGTTTCGCTCCTGCTCTACCCATCCTACAAATTAATTAAGTCTCTGTACTTAATTCCCTGGCTTCAACGGCTGCATTGGACCCAAGTAGTTTGTCAAATAGGGCGAAAAAACTTCATAAATCAGCGTCAGCGGACGGCCATGATGCCAAAATAGGTAGTGACGCCCCCAGAATGGTCCTGTTTGTCCAAAGGCAGATTCTAAAGCATCGGACTGACCGTAGTAAATTCCCTGGACATCCCGATATAACTCGGTACGCAGGCGAGCCAAACTTGCCCAAATTGGCAAGGAACGGTTTTGTAAATACTCATCTACATGGCTGGCTTCCCACCAGGAAGTCGCGTAAGCCAGCCGCTGACCGGAGGTGGTACGCAGCCATACCTGTCGTCGCAACCTAGGTCCTGGTACAGCCTGGATTTGATTGGGTGCTGCATCAGCATCCATGCCAACAGGCGACATATCAATGACATCTACTTCTGTTGGTTCACCCGTCAAAAGTTGCAGGTGACGGGTCGGGGAGCCATCTCCCAGTAAAAGCATCTGCCATGCTGGTGCTAGCTGTGTGTGAGGCAGTCCTTGCTGCACCACTTCTTCGCCTCCCTGCCAAAGCGGACTGAGAGCATACCAATCTCTTGGTAAGCTAATGCTGTTTGTGGGTATAACAGTTGAAGTCAAAGCTCTTTACAAAACTTCATTTTCTTATATAAAATCATAAACAATTTCTTGCCGGAAACCTATTCCAGCAAAAAAAATTGAGTGGTGAGTTTAGTTCTTTTGCAATTTCAGTTCTCAGTGCATACTATGCGTTGCTGCGCTTGCAGCACTGAGAACTGAAAAAGTAATGCGGATGGCGAGACTCGAACTCGCAAGGCAAAGCCACACGCCCCTCAAACGTGCGCGTATACCAATTCCGCCACATCCGCTTGCATATATACCAATTGTATCATCTTTGAGGCAATTTCGTTCTCTTTGGAAGAAACAAGACTTTCAATCAGTATCAATAACTGTTCTAATGCGAGGTGATGCGATCTATATATTGTACTGATGCTGAAGGCAACATCCTGAAATAATAATGATTGTTCCTTGCGCTACCCCATTTCTCTAAAAACTAGAAGATGCGTTTTTCAAAGATTTTAATTGCTAACCGAGGGGAAATTGCTCTCCGCATTCTCCGTACCTGCGAAGAAATGGGGATTGCGACTGTTGCAGTTCACTCGACGATCGATCGACACGCCCTTCATGTGCAACTGGCTGACGAAGCCGTTTGCATTGGTGAACCCCCCAGTATCAAAAGTTATCTGAATATTCCCAATATTATTGCGGCAGCTTTGACGCGCAATGCGATCGCTATTCATCCGGGCTATGGTTTTTTAGCAGAAAATGCCCGATTTGCGGAAATCTGCGCGGATCACCAGATTTCTTTCATTGGCCCAACGCCGGAAGCGATTCGGGCAATGGGAGACAAATCCACTGCGAAAGAAACGATGCAACGGGCGGGTGTGCCTACAGTGCCGGGAAGTGATGGGATATTAATGTCCGATCGGGAAGCATTAGCGATCGCGGATGAAATCGGCTATCCTGTCATGATCAAAGCCACCGCCGGAGGTGGAGGGCGAGGAATGCGTTTGGTGCGGGAAGAAAGCGAACTCGTCAAGCTCTTCCAAGCTGCACAGGGAGAAGCAGAAGCTGCATTTGGCAATCCAGGCGTCTATCTGGAAAAATTTATTGAACGTCCCCGCCACATCGAATTTCAAATCCTAGCCGATAGCTACGGCAACGTAATTCACCTGGGTGAACGCGATTGCTCTATCCAACGGCGTCATCAAAAGTTACTAGAAGAAGCCCCTAGTCCAGTTCTCAGTTCAGAACTGCGCCAAAAAATGGGCACTGCCGCTGTCATGGCTGCTAAGTCTATCAACTACACGGGTGCCGGGACTGTTGAGTTTCTGCTTGCACCCTCTGGGGAATTTTATTTCATGGAAATGAATACTCGGATTCAAGTCGAACACCCAGTGACAGAAATGATCACTGGGTTAGACTTGATTGCCGAGCAAATCCGCATTGCTCAAGGGGAGAAATTGTCGCTGACTCAAGATCGAATCGTTCTCCGAGGCCATGCCATTGAATGTCGAATCAATGCGGAAGACCCCGACCACAACTTCCGTCCTCATCCGGGGCGGATCAGCGGCTATCTGCCTCCTGGTGGCTTTGGTGTTCGGATGGATTCTCATGTTTACACGGACTACGAAATCCCTGCTTACTATGACTCCCTGATTGGTAAGTTAATTGTTTGGGGTAGCGATCGCCCTACTGCAATTAAGCGGATGAAACGGGCATTGCGGGAGTGTGCCATCACGGGTTTGCCCACAACCATTGGCTTCCATCAAAAAATTATGGAGACACCGGAGTTTTTACAAGGCGAGGTTTATACCAATTTTGTTGAGCAATTAATGCAGTCCCAGCAGTAAGTAAGGAGTGGGTAATCGGTAATTTTTTCCGTTACCCACTTTTACTAACCTCCGAAGCGCCTTAATGAGTATGAGCAAACATCGTCAGCAGTCCTTGCTGACCCAAGAGAATCTCTCGCACTAGGCTAAAGATCCCTACCCAAACGATCGGGGTAATGTCCACACCACCGATAGGGGGCACAATTTTCCGCAATGGCACTAAAAAAGGTTCTGTAGGCCAAGCAATCAAGTTAAAGGGAAGCCGATTTAGGTCTATCTGAGGATACCAGGTAAGGACGATCCGAAAGATAAACAGCAAAGTCATCAAGCCCACAAGCGGGCCAAGAATCCAGCTAGCAAGCGAAACAGCGTCCATTGGTTCTTAATCAAGAAATTTCCAGGCGTCAAAACTTTAGCCGTGTCGCGTATTTGTCATGCAACTGACGCGGCAAGGCATTATAGTTAAAGTTTTGTAACCAAATCTCTCATTATTCTAACGCAGCGTGGCACTCAATCCTATTCAGCCAGACTGGTACAGGGGTATAAGAGACGTAAAAACAAAATGAAGCGACAAATAGGCTTCTCAAGTTCATAACATATCGTTAAAATTGATCAAAAGAAATCGTTGTCAAAGCGAGCGAAAAAAAATGACGCCTTCATTAGCGAATTTTCTCTATAGTCTGCTCTGGGGTGCTGTAATTGTTGTCATCCCAGCCACGGTGGCGCTGATTTTTATCAGTCAGAAGGATAAAATCCAACGTTCCTAGATTTCGGAATAGCCGGAAACCTCAGTTTATCGAGAGAGTAATTATTAAATTAGTTGCTCCCTCTAAAAAAACTGAGGTTTTATATGTTAAAGGGAGAAGAGCTGATGCGATGCAGCAAGCCAGTTTCTGCCCGCTCGTTCTCCTGCTGACCCAGGATACTTAGAATTAAAATTCCCAACCTGCGTACCAATTTCTGCGGTTAACTCGTTAACATAGATTTGTCTTGGGAAAACAGCAATGGTAAACTTCGGGCTTAACTCAGCCAGTCTTCTGGGTATTTTTCTGGCAGTGGCAGGGGCAGCACTGTACTTTCTGCGTACCGTGCGTCCAGAGCTAGCGCGAGATCACGATATCTTTTTTGCAGCGGTCGGTCTCTTGTGCGGCTTCATTCTTTTATTTCAAGGATGGCGACTCGATCCGATTTTGCAATTCGGTCAATTTCTGTTGACCGGCTCTGCTATCTTTTTTGCATTTGAAAGTATTCGGATGCGTGGAGTGGCGACGGAGGTTGCAAAGCGAAATACGCAAATTGTCGATGACGATCGTCCCGTAAGCCGCGTGTATCGAGCCGAGTTGGATCAACTCGAACCGATGGATGAGGAACCACCGAGACGCCGGATTCGGGGAACGCAAGAATCTCGCAATAGCCGAACGGTAGAGACTTACGACGATGAACCGCGTCGCCGTCCATCCAGTCGGAGTAACAGTAATCCTAGTAATAGTAATCCTGAAAGGCTGGCGCAAGGAGACCGTCCTCGCAAGCGTCGTCCCCGTCCAACAGAAACTCGCCCAACCGAACAACCGGACGATTGGGAAGTCTCAGACACATGGGAGGAAAAACCGTCTCGCAGTAGCCGTCCCAGCTCGACTCGTCCACCCAGCCGAGATCCAGAGACTGCTGCCAAGCCACGAAGAAGTCGTCCACCTAGGGGAGAATCATCGGAGCGATCGCCTAATCGAGAGAGCCGGGAAGATGTAGAAGCAACCCCAACCGACTATGTGGACTACAAACCCATAGGCTACCCGGAAGACGAAGGCGGCAACTCCAGCAATTTTGACCAAGAATGAGTCTGGTAAGGGCGGTGTCTTCGTGTCTGCCCCGCGTTTCATGAGACGCGGCTGGTTCATTGGGTCAGGCTATTTTTGCAAGCAACAATGCAGCTTTGACGTGAAAAGATTGGCGTGCGGTTTGGGAATCCATACCTGGGTCAAATGGGGAATCTGGTTTAGTATGGCTGGGTTAGTTGTTGCCTGTACCCCAGTCAATCGCTCAACAGGGCCAGTTGCTCTTAACAGTCGTTATACAGATGAGCAACCGGCTTTGAGCGGCAATGGTCGGTTGCTCGCCTTTGTTTCTAACCGCAATGGCAGCCGACAGATTTGGTTGTACGACTTGCAGCAGCGGCAGTTTGTAGATGTACCGCGCTTGAACCGACAAGACGCGATCGCAGAAAATCCCAGTCTCAGTCAGAACGGTCGTTACATTGTCTACATTGCCAGCGACCAAGGACGCCCGGAAGTTGAACTTTACGATCGCAGCACCAAATCCTCACAAATTCTTACAATGGGCTATCGCGGTTGGGTGCGAAATCCTAGCATTAGTCCAGATGGTCGCTATATTGCCTTTGAAAGCAGCAGTCGCGGTCAGTGGGATGTAGAGGTGCTAGACCGGGGGTCTAATATTGAGTTAGATATCCCCGATGGCAGTCCATCTGCCTCTCCCTGAGCGTGAAACGTAACCTTTTTCTATCAGTATTTGTTACCTTAGCCAGTTTATTGAGTAGTTGTACTGGCTCAGGTCGTCTTATGAGTTTTCCCTTTGATTCAGCAGGGCGAAGTTTAAATAGCCCAGCTTCTGACATTAATCCTCAAATCGCCAGTCGGTACATTGTGCTAATTTCTGACCGGCGCAGCAGTCAGGATGTTTACCTTTTCGACACGGTGGATCGGCGTTTGATTGATTTGCCTGGATTAAATTCCCTGGATGCGATCGCATCTAACCCTGCTGTTTCCGCTGATGGTCGTTACATTGTCTTTGCTGCAAGTCGTCAGGGTCGGTCGGGAATCTACCTCTATGACCGGGAAACTCGCCAGTTAAGGAATCTCGCGGAAAACGTGCAAGCAGAAGTGCGAAATCCAACGATTAGCGCTGATGGCAGTACGATTGCCTTTGAATCTAGTGAAAATGGTCAGTGGGATATTGTAGTTAGCGATCGCTCTGGACAAACGCTGAATCTTCCAGCACCTCCTTGAGGATAAAAGTGCTGAGTATTTGGGAAGGAATGGTTGGAAAAAGTAAATACCCGCTTATCTGAATACACAGCTTTGGCGAATCAGGGGATTTTTTTAGCTTATAAAGGCAGGCTTGATTCGTGTAGTCGCACTTCACAGCTACAGTCATCAGGTATTTAGGCGCAAGTGATATGAAATGGCTAATTAACTGGCGCTGGCTAACGATTTTATTCACAATGGGGATAACTGGTTGTCTTGATACCCAGCTCTTCAACCCGCCGCAAATATTGACTGGCGGTATCAACAGCCAGACCCCTGACGAATATCCCGCCTACAGCAGTGACGGTCGCTATCTCGCCTTTGCTTCTGACCGCAATAATAATCGAGACATTTTCCTTTACGACTTGCAGCAACGCCGTCTCGTCGATCTTCCCAATATCAATCGTCGCGACTCCAGACAGGATCAACCCGCTTTGAATGCTGATGGTCGATTTATTGCTTATGTTTCTAGCGAACGAGGCAAGACGGATATCTTTGTCTACGACCGTCAAACTCAACGCTCCGAATTGCTCACTAGCAGCATCCGAGGCTCGGTACGCCATCCCACTATTTCCGGTGATGGTCGCTACGTCGCGTTTGAAACTAGCCAGCTAGGGCAATGGCATATTGCAACTGTAGAAAGAGGAACTTCAGCGACAAGTTCTGGCTCTTTACAAGAGTAGAAGATAAATGAAATGAGCGAGATACCGCATTGTTACGGTATGCGCTTCTTCTATAGAAAGAGCTTCGCTAAAAGCGATCGCTGCTAAATATGCTAGAACAGTCAAAAAAGCTTAAAAAGTTAACATAATGAGTACCAAAGTTCTGCGTATTGCCACTTCTGGCATCATCGCAGCCGCCGCTGCCATTGGTGCTAATGCAATTGACGCAATCGTTCCCTTTAACTGGCAACAGTCAAATATCGCTGTTGCCCAAGATGCTGAAGAACAAACAAATATTCAGGTTTATAGACGCGCTAGTCCAGGAGTGGTATCCATCCAGGCTGGTGACGGTAGCGGCAGCGGTAGCATCATTAGCCAAGACGGTCTGGTATTGACCAACGCTCACGTTGTGGCAAACGGTCGCCAAACTGTCACCGTTATTCTCTCAGATGGTAGAAAACTTCCAGCCGATATCATTGCTTTTGCTAACAGCAGTCTAGACTTAGCCGTTCTGAAAATTCGCGGACAGAACAATTTGCCCACCGTAGCGATCGCTCCTCCAAACTCTGTACAAGTCGGTCAGCGGGCATTTGCGATTGGGAATCCTTTTGGTCGATTTCAAGGAACCTTCACCGTTGGTATTGTTAGCCGGATTGACCAACAGCGCGGTTTAATCCAAACCGATGCAGCCATCAACCCAGGCAATTCCGGTGGTCCTCTTCTCAATAGCCAAGGAGAATTGATTGGCGTCAATACTGCTATTTTTACCAGCGGTCAGACTGCGGGAAACATTGGCATTGGATTTGCGATTTCTGTAGACCGGGTACAGCCGTTCTTGACCGCTGTGCGCCAAGGACGCGCCCCTACCACTGCTCAACGGCAACAACCCGCTTCTGGAAGACAACCGCCTCAGCCCATTGTTTTGAATGGTGCGGTGATTAACGCCACTCTTAGCAGTGGTGATAATGTTCTCCGAGCGGATAATAGCTATTTTGACCTTTACACCTTTCAGGGGAGAGCCGGTCAGCAAGTCAGAATTGATATGGCGAGTCAGCAGATTGATTCCTACTTAATTCTGCTTGGCCCCAATGGCAATGAAGTTGCACAAGACGATGATAGGGGCG
The DNA here is from genome assembly GCF_039961925.1 of Trichocoleus sp. DQ-U1. Lineage (NCBI taxonomy): Bacteria > Bacillati > Cyanobacteriota > Cyanophyceae > Leptolyngbyales > Trichocoleusaceae > Trichocoleus > Trichocoleus sp. DQ-U1. The sequence continues at coordinate 54,031 of NZ_JAMPKB010000033.1, forward strand.
GTAGGGGAAACGCTAGCCTTGTGGCGACACTGCCTGCAAGTGGCACTTATCTAATCATTGCCAATTCCTCTGAGGGAAGACAAGTAGGTGCTTACCGTCTTCGAGCAATGGCGGCTGCCGGAGGCGATCGCTATCAAACTTCCCAAAGTCGTTTGCTGATGCGGCAAGCGGGTATTCTGGGTCGGGGTGCCAAGGTGCTTTCTGATGGCAGTTTGTTTCAGGAATATTCCTTTCAAGGTCGTGCCGGACAGCCTCTGACGATCGCACTTGCCAGTCCTGATTTTGATACCTATCTGATTTTGGTCGATCAAAATGGCCGGAAGATTGCTGAGAATGATAACATCAGCCGCAGCAATCCCAATTCTCAGATGAGTGTGACTTTACCCCGAACAGGCGTTTATCGAGCGATCGCCACCGCCTCAAATCCGCGCGGTCGAGGTCGCTATCTCTTGACAATTCGTTAAGCACGAATCTGCACCGGCATCACTAAGTAAGTCATTTTGAGACCTCCTAGCGGTGTCAAAATCACCGGGCTATTCCCTGTATTCATTTGCATTTGAATCTCGGAGGATTGCAGCGCCTTCAGTCCATCTCTGAGATAAGTGATGTTGAAGGCAATCTCTAGATCCTTTCCCGATATCTGTGCAGGTAGAGATTCGCGTCCGCTACCGACATCCTGTGCTTCCACTGATAAGGCAATCTGCTGGTTGGTGCTGTCTATCGTGAATTTGACAATATTATTTTTTTGGTCAGCTAGCACGGCAATTCGTTCTAATGCATTGAGTAGCTGACGCCGATCGATTGTCACCTGCCGCTCAAATTGTTGCGGAATCAACTGACGATAAGCGGGATATTGCCCTTCTAGGGTGCGGCTAGTCAAACGTTGATCGGCTAACTCAAATACGACCTGCCCTTGGTCAAGATGGAGAGCGATCGCTTCCGCCGACTGGCGCATCCCTAAGATTCGTTCTAGTTCTCGCAGTGCCCGCGCTGGAATTGTGACTTCTAACGGAGCCGTCTGACTAATCGGTTCCGAGGATTCTTCATCCGTTTGACTTTGGTTAGTCGTTTCGACAACTGATAAACGATGACCATCGGTCGCAGCAAATTCTAAATATTCTGGCTTGACTGTTAAATGGATGCCCGTGAGAACCTGCTTCGTTTCGTCCGGACTGGTGGCAAATAAAGAACCCCGCAAGCCATCAATTAATGCCGCAGCAGGTAATTGGGCAGCTTCGCCATTTTCAATCACTGGCAGTTCTGGAAATTCTTCTGCTCCCATGCCCCGGACTTTATAACGCCCAGAGGCAGAAGTCAGCGTGGCAATAATCCCTTCGCTCGTAGCTTCCTCCCCTTTATCCTCTAAAGTAATTTCTCCCTCTGCTAGACGGGAAACAATATCGTTTAACAGCTTAGCGGGTAACGTGAGAAAACCTTCCTCTTCCACTTGTGCTGGAAAGCTGGTCTGAATGCCAAGGCTGAGATCGAATGCCGTCAAACTGACGAGCTGAGTTTTTTTGTTAGCTTCCAGCTTGACATTTGCGAGGACAGGATGTGTCGGGCGCGATGGCACTGCTCGGCTGACGAGAGAAAGGTTGGTACTGAGATCGTTTTGGGTGCAAACCAGTTTCATAGATGTTCAACCTTGGAGTTGTTCAGCCAACCGACGCTCATAGCGCGGTACTTTTGGCACAGAAGGAGATCGTAGCACCCTTGTCCTCAGCAATCCAGATTAGCCTGCTTACCTGCTTCAGGCAAAACTGCTGGAGCTGTGGAAAATGTGGAAAATGTTGTCAAATGAATTTCCTGTGTATGTTTTAGCAGCTCTAATGAATTGTGGAAACCTTGTGGAAAAAAGAGTCACTTTTCCACAAGGTATTTATACTTGTCATTGTTTTCCACTGATGGCACAAAATTTTTCACGGCTTTACCACAAGCTTTTCCACAGAAAACCAGGAGTTTTCCACAACCCTTCTAAAGGTGAATCATTCTTTATAAGTACTTTCCGAAAACTTAAATTAACGGCTACTGGCTAGCTGTGAGAGGAGTATCAGGATTTATTTTGGCTTCTGCTAGCAAAATTGATGCGATCGCTAAGTTGGCGTAGCGTTCTAGCTACATCAGGATCGCTATCCTTTAATTGAGTAATTTTCTCGCAGCTATACATTACTGTGGTGTGATCTTTACCTCCAAATTCCTCACCAATCCTGGGTAAACTCAAATCTGTGTGCTGACGCATTAAATACATACCAATTTGTCGCGCCCAGCTAATTTCTCGACGGCGAGAATTACTTTTTAAATCTTCAATGCGAAGCTCAAAAGTTTCTGCGATCGCTATCATTACCGCTTCTGGAGAAACCGCTACTTTTTCCGCAGGTGGATTCAAAACTGGAGCAATATTTTCGACAGTCATCGACAAACCGGAAATTGAAATATAAGCCACAGCCCGAATTAAAGCGCCCTCCAATTCCCGAATATTTGAAGTATAGTTAGTCGCTATATATTCAATAACATCTCGCGGTAATCGCATATTTTCATATTCTGCCTTTTTTTGTAAAATTGCCATCCGTGTTTCTAAGTCTGGGCGCTGAATATCGGCAATTAATCCCATAGAAAAGCGGGAGCAAAGACGTTCTTGCAGGCGAGGAATCTGATTAGGAGGGCGGTCAGAAGCGATTACTACTTGCTTTCCAGCTTCATGTAAAGTATTAAAAGTATGAAAGAATTCTTCTTGAGTATATTCCTTTCCTTCTAAAAATTGAATATCATCCACCAACAGTACATCGGCAGCTCGATAATGTTCTCGAAACCGTTGCATACTATCTTTACGAATTGCTGCAATCAAGTCGTTTGTAAACTGCTCAGTAGAAACATAAAATATTTTTGAATCTGGGTGAATTTCCAAACGGTAATGCCCAATTGCTTGCATTAAGTGAGTTTTTCCTAGCCCAACACCCCCACACAAAAATAATGGATTAAACTCACGTCCTGGAGATTCTGCCACAGCTAAAGAAGCTGCATGAGCCATCCGATTATTAGAGCCGACAACAAAGCGTGAAAAAACGTATTTAGGATTTAATTCGGTCGGTCTGGGTCGCTGGTTAGGAGAAATTTCGGGGACACTGGTTTCTATAGGCAGCGACCAGGAAATTTCGGCATCATCAGCGCTAGAGATTTCATTTCCTTTGGCAACCGTGATGTGAATTTCCACCGGCTGTCCCAGAATATCTTGTACGACATCAGCAATTGTTTTGATGTAATATTTCTGCAACCAATTCCGGGCAAACGGGTTAGGCGTGCAAATCACCAAGCAGTTATTTTCCAGCTCTTGAGCGCTGGCAGTTTTGATCCACGTTTCAAAGGTAGGACGGCTCAGTTGTAGCTGTAGACGCTCTAGCACTTGGCTCCAGAGCTGTTCAAGAGAAATATCCACGCCTCACCTCTACGGCTTTGTGCAGAATAGTATTATCCATTCTTGTGAAGAGCGATCGCTCTTTTAAACCAGTCTCAACTATGGCTGAAATCCTGCCAATTACTCAACTGGGAAATCCCATCCTGCGCCAACAAGCTCAAATTATTGAAAATGTCCACTCTGGACAGATCCAAAAGCTGATTGACGACCTAATTACAACCGTTGTTCAAGCAAGCGGTGTTGGCATTGCAGCACCCCAGGTAGCTCAATCTTATCGCTTGTTCATCGTCGCATCTCGTCCGAATCCTCGGTATCCCACCGCTCCTGAGATGGAACCAACCGCCATAATAAATCCTCGCATCATTGCTCACTCTGATGAGGTGGTGAAAGGCTGGGAAGGGTGCCTCAGCATTCCAGGAATTCGAGGGTTGGTTCCCAGATATCAGGCGATTGATGTGGAATACACCAGTCGGGATGGTAAATTGCATCGTCAACAGTTCACAGATTTTGTCGCCCGAATTTTTCAACACGAATCCGATCACCTGGATGGCATCGTGTTTGTAGATCGTTTACAAAGCACGCAAGAGATGATGACTGAACAGGAATATCAGCAACAAATTGTTCAACAGCAGCACTGATATCCTAGATTGTTGACGATTGTTTGGTTTGACTGATTAGAAGCGTGAGCGATCGCTTCCACCCTGCCTACATACGCTCTAGCACGGAAATGCCAAGTAGGGATAATCCTAACTTCAAAGTTCGCGCTGTTAGATTGCACAAAACCAAACGAGATGTCCGCACTGGTTCCTCCGCTTTAAGCACCTGACACTGGTCATAGAACTGATTAAACTTTTGGCTCAGTTCAAATAAATATTGACAAAGGCGATTGGGCAGTAAATCTTGCTCAACGTCACTGAGAACTTCGCTCAGTTGTAGTAAATGCTTCGCTAACACTAATTCTGTTTCTTCCTGCAACAGAATTTTGGCATTCATTCCCAACTGCTCAAAGTCAATATCGCCTTTGCGGCTAATTCCCTGTACTCGTACATAGGCATAAAGCAGGTAAGGTGCGGTATTGCCTTGGAGAGACAACATCTTGTCATAGCTAAAGACGTAGTTGCTAGTGCGGTTTTGGCTGAGGTCGGCGTACTTAACCGCACTCATGCCAATCACTTTAGCAACATGGGCGATAAACTCTTGTGTTTCCTCGCGTCCTTCTTCTTTCAGTCTGGTTTCTAAATCAGCACGGCCATGCGCGATCGCTTCATCCAGCAAATCCCGCAACCGTACCGCTTCTCCAAAACGAGTTTTTATTTTCTTTCCATCTTCCCCCAGCACCAACCCAAAGGGGACGTGTACCAACTCTAAATTTTCTGGAATCCAGCCAGCCCGTTGCGCTACCTGAAACACCTGAGTAAAGTGATTGGCTTGTCCAGCATCTGTAACGTAGATTATCCGCTCGGCTCGATCTTGTTCAATTCGGTAGCGTAAGGCTGCCAAATCAGTAGTGGCGTAGTTATAACCTCCATCAGACTTTTGGACAATCATGGGCAAAGGTTCACCTTCTTTGTTGGTAAACCCTTCCAGAAATACGCATTTAGCCCCATTGTTTTCCACTAGCAAGCCCATCTGGGCGAGGTCTTCCACCACTCCTGCTAGCAAAGGGTTATAGAAAGATTCACCTCGTTCTGTCAGATAGACATCAAGTCGCTCGTAGATAATCTGAAACTCGCGCCGAGACTGTTCGCACAACAGCTGCCATGCCCGCCGAGACTCTTCGTCACCCGCTTGCAATTTGACAACTTCTTGTCGGGCCGTTTCTTGAAACTTCTCATTCTCATCAAATCGCTGTTTTGCTTTGCGGTAGAAAGCCACTAAGTCGCCCAAATCTATAGCATTAGCAGTCGTCAAAGCCTCTGGACAAACTTCTCTTAAGTAGGCGATTAGCATTCCAAACTGGGTTCCCCAGTCGCCTACATGATTCAGTCGCAAAACATCGTGATTTTGAAATTCCAAAGTTCGAGCAATGCAATCTCCAATGATCGTTGAACGCAAGTGCCCAACGTGCATCTCTTTAGCAATATTAGGGCTAGAAAAATCCACCACTACCCGCTGGGGATGTTTTGCCTTGCTGATACCCAATCGGGAGTCTGCCTGAATAGCACTTAGCTGCGCTTCCAAATATTCTGGTTTCAGGGTGAAATTGATAAAACCAGGACCCGCAATTTCTGGCGGACGACAGAAATCGATGACATCTATATACTCAACGATTTTTTGGGCGATCGCTCGTGGCGGCTGACTCAACTTTTTAGTTAAAGACATTGCCACATTAGACTGATAATCGCCAAACTTGGCATTGCTAGCAGGCACTAACATTGGGTCTACCCCAGCATAGTCACTGCCGAAAGCGGCAACTAAAGCCTGCTCAAATCTATTTTTAAGTTGTTCAAGGGTAGAGTTCATTGGGTTTTGCCGAAACCTCAGGCAGCGTACTTCTCTCCTCCATCGTACTAACGTCTATGTTCATACTCAAATCGAGCCATGTTGAGCGAGTAATCGGGGCACTACTGGAAATGTAGTCTACGCCAGTTTCAGCCACAGCACGAATAGTTTCTAGAGTAATGTTGCCCGATGCTTCAATCTTGATCCGGTCATTGCTATGGCGGATTATCTGCACTGCCTGCCGCATCATCTCCAGCGGCATATTGTCCAGCATGATGATATCAGCGCCGTGCTGTAAGGCTTCTTTCACTTGATCTAGGGTTTCGGTTTCTACTTCTATAGTCAATGGATAGGGCATTTGGGAGCGAATACAAGCGATCGCCTTGCCAATCCCTCCAGCCACAGCAATGTGATTATCCTTGATCATCACAGCATCATCTAACCCCATTCGGTGGTTCATCGCTCCCCCCACCTGTGTCGCGTACTTTTCTAAAATTCTCAGCCCCGGAGTCGTTTTGCGAGTATCCACCAATTGAGCTGGCAAATCCGCAATTTGCTCAACATACTTACGGGTGAGTGTAGCAATCCCACTCAAACGCATAGCTAGGTTTAAAGCAACTCGTTCTCCGAGCAGCAGCGCCTCTAGCGAGCCATCAACGCGAGCAACCAACTGTCCTCGCTGGCACTGTTCCCCCTCAGCGACAACAGCAACAAAACTGACTCTATCGTTCAACAGTTGGAATATCCGACTAGCTATCGGCAATCCGGTAATGACTCCTGCCTCCTTAGCAGTCCACTCAGCTTGCCCCACACGTACCTTGTTGCCTAACAAACCTTGACTCGAGCGATCGCCGCGACCGACATCTTCCAACAACCAGGAGTGCAGGAGTGGGTCTAATACGATCAAGGGAGGTAGAACAGCCCTGGGACTCACCACTTCAGTTTTCCCCTAATTTTTCTAAAAGTTTGTCCAACCAACTTAGCCCAAAAGCTGCTCGGCTGGGGATTTTGAGAGTTTTCCAAAAAAGTTTTTCAAAACAGTTGACAGAAGCGGTTCGTGGTTGCTACATTAATAAAGCGGTCGGGAGAGCAAGCGAAAGTGAAGCGACACCGAAGCGCACCGAACCTAGAAAAAATAATAGTTTGAAAGCCAAGTAAACACAAGTACCTCGTCAAAAAAATCAGGTGAATTGGGGGAAACTTCAATCACCAAGACGAAGTCGGTAGGAAACTTATAGTTTCCAATAGCCAAAAAAACAAACTCACTTAACACAATGGAGAGTTTGATCCTGGCTCAGGATGAACGCTGGCGGTCTGCTTAACACATGCAAGTCGAACGGGAATCTTCGGATTCTAGTGGCGGACGGGTGAGTAACGCGTGAGAATCTGCCTTCAGGACGGGGATAACAGTTGGAAACGACTGCTAAGACCGGATGTGCCGAGAGGTGAAATATTTATAGCCTGAAGATGAGCTCGCGTCCGATTAGCTAGTTGGTAAGGTAAAAGCTTACCAAGGCGACGATCGGTAGCTGGTCTGAGAGGACGATCAGCCACACTGGGACTGAGACACGGCCCAGACTCCTACGGGAGGCAGCAGTGGGGAATTTTCCGCAATGGGCGAAAGCCTGACGGAGCAAGACCGCGTGGGGGAGGAAGGTTCTTGGATTGTAAACCCCTTTTCTCAGGGAAGAAAAAAATGACGGTACCTGAGGAATCAGCATCGGCTAACTCCGTGCCAGCAGCCGCGGTAATACGGAGGATGCAAGCGTTATCCGGAATAATTGGGCGTAAAGCGTCCGTAGGTGGCTGTTCAAGTCTGCCGTTAAAGACCGGGGCTTAACCCTGGAAAGGCGGTGGAAACTGAACGGCTAGAGTGCAGTAGGGGTAGAGGGAATTCCCAGTGTAGCGGTGAAATGCGTAGAGATTGGGAAGAACACCGGTGGCGAAAGCGCTCTGCTGGACTGCAACTGACACTGAGGGACGAAAGCTAGGGGAGCGAATGGGATTAGATACCCCAGTAGTCCTAGCCGTAAACGATGGATACTAGGTGTGGCCTGTATCGACCCGGGCCGCGCCGTAGCTAACGCGTTAAGTATCCCGCCTGGGGAGTACGCACGCAAGTGTGAAACTCAAAGGAATTGACGGGGGCCCGCACAAGCGGTGGAGTATGTGGTTTAATTCGATGCAACGCGAAGAACCTTACCAGGACTTGACATGTCCGGAACCTTCTGGAAACAGAAGGGTGCCTTCGGGAACCGGAACACAGGTGGTGCATGGCTGTCGTCAGCTCGTGTCGTGAGATGTTGGGTTAAGTCCCGCAACGAGCGCAACCCTCGTCCTTAGTTGCCATCATTAAGTTGGGCACTTTAGGGAGACTGCCGGTGACAAACCGGAGGAAGGTGGGGATGACGTCAAGTCAGCATGCCCCTTACGTCCTGGGCTACACACGTACTACAATGCTACGGACAAAGGGCAGCAAGTTAGCAATGACAAGCAAATCCCATAAACCGTGGCTCAGTTCAGATCGCAGGCTGCAACTCGCCTGCGTGAAGGCGGAATCGCTAGTAATCGCCGGTCAGCATACGGCGGTGAATCCGTTCCCGGGCCTTGTACACACCGCCCGTCACACCATGGGAGTTGGCCACGCCCGAAGTCGTTACCCTAACCTGCAAAGGAGGGGGACGCCGAAGGCAGGGCTGATGACTGGGGTGAAGTCGTAACAAGGTAGCCGTACCGGAAGGTGTGGCTGGATCACCTCCTTTTAAGGGAGACCGAACCTCTGAACACCGATGAAGTCGGTCACAGAAGGTCATCCCAGGTCGTCGAGGTCGTGTCATCAAAAGCTTTCAAACTATTACGGTTCCGGTTCATGGGCTATTAGCTCAGGTGGTTAGAGCGCACCCCTGATAAGGGTGAGGTCCCTGGTTCGAGTCCAGGATGGCCCACCTAAAGTCAAGCTGATTGCTTGACAAGTAAGAGGGTAAAGCTTGAGTTGGGAAGCCCGGTTGAGGGGCATATCTATCACCCGAGCAAGTCAAAACCGAAAACCGGAAAAAGAAGTCAGCATCGACTCTGAAACTTGAAAAGCCTCAGAGAGACTGCTGGACTCTAATTCCAGCCAAAGAACCTTGAAAACTGCATAGTAACGTTAAAAAGCAGGAAAAAACGAGACGTCCAATCGAAGAAGGCGTCCGTATCATCCAAGCAAGAGAATGTGGTCAAGCTACAAAGAGCTTATGGTGGATCCCTCGGCACACAGAGGCGATGAAGGACGTGGCGACCGACGAAACGCTCCGGGGAGCTGGAAGCAAGCAATGAGCCGGAGATATCCGAATGGGGCAACCCTAAAGAACTAACTGCTGAATCCATAGGCAGTAAAGAGCCAACCCAGTGAACTGAAACATCTTAGTAGCTGGAGGAAAAGAAATCAAAAGAGATTCCCTGAGTAGTGGTGAGCGAAACGGGAAGAGCCTAAACCATCAAGCATGCTTGGTGGGGTAGTGGGACAGCAACGTGGGACTCGAGAAGTTAGACAAAGCAACTGAAAACTGCACCAGAGAAGGTAAAAGTCCTGTAGTCGAAAGCTTCAAAAGCCCTAGCTGAATCCCGAGTAGCACGGGGCACGTGAAATCCCGTGTGAATCAGCCGAGACCACTCGGTAAGGCTAAATACTACTGTGTGACCAATAGCGAACCAGTACCGCGAGGGAAAGGTGAAAAGAACCCCGGAAGGGGAGTGAAATAGAACGTGAAACCGTAAGCTTACAAGCAATGGAAGCTCGATTGAACGAGTGACCGTGTGCCTGTTGAAGAATGAGCCGGCGACTTATAAGCAGTGGCAGGTCAAAGCATTCAATGCTCAAGCCAAAGCGAAAGCGAGTCTGAAAAGGGCGAAATAAAGTCACTGTTTATAGACCCGAACCCGGGTGATCTAACCATGTCCAGGATGAAGCTTGGGTAACACCAAGTGGAGGTCCGAACCGACTGATGTTGAAAAATCAGCGGATGAGGTGTGGTTAGGGGTGAAATGCCAATCGAACCCGGAGCTAGCTGGTTCTCCCCGAAATGTGTTGAGGCGCAGCGGTTGTGATTATAGTCTGGGGGTAAAGCACTGTTTCGGTGCGGGCTGCGAGAGCGGTACCAAATCGAGACAAACTCAGAATACCAGATGCACACACAGCCAGTGAGACGGTGGGGGATAAGCTTCATCGTCAAGAGGGAAACAGCCCAGACCACCAGCTAAGGCCCCCAAATGGTCACTAAGTGATTAAGGAGGTGGGAGTGCAAAGACAACCAGGAGGTTTGCCTAGAAGCAGCCATCCTTGAAAGAGTGCGTAATAGCTCACTGGTCAAGCGCTCCTGCGCCGAAAATGAACGGGGCTAAGTGACATGCCGAAGCTGTGGGATATATAAAGTATCGGTAGGGGAGCGTTCCGCAGTAGTGAGAAGCACTAGCGACAAGCAGGTGTGGACGAAACGGAAGTGAGAATGTCGGCTTGAGTAGCGCAAACATTGGTGAGAATCCAATGCCCCGAAACCCCAAGGGTTCCTCCGGAAGGCTCGTCCGCGGAGGGTTAGTCAGGGCCTAAGGCGAGGCAGAAATGCGTAGTCGATGGACAACGGGTCAACAATCCCGTACCAGTAATTGTTGGTGCAGAGGGACGGAGAAGGCAAGAGCCAGCCGGATGTTGGTTACCGGTTCAAGCGTTCGAGGTGATGAGGGACGGCGAAAACGGCCCGAGCTAAGGCGCGAGTACGACCCCCTACGGGGGGGAAGTGGTATCAGTCAAGCTTCCAAGAAAAGCTCTAAACACCATAAACAATTACCGCCTGTACCCGAAACCGACACAGGTGGGGAGGTTGAGAATACCAAGGGGCGCGAGATAACTCTCTCTAAGGAACTCGGCAAAATGACCCCGTAACTTCGGGAGAAGGGGTGCCTTCAGAAATGAAGGTCGCAGTGAAGAGATCCAGGCGACTGTTTACCAAAAACACAGGTCTCCGCTAAGTCGCAAGACGATGTATGGGGGCTGACGCCTGCCCAGTGCCGGAAGGTTAAAGAAGTCGGTTAGGCGCAAGCCGAAGCTGGCGACTGAAGCCCCGGTGAACGGCGGCCG